>CBDUPM010000369.1:0-3602 GCA_965369105.1 uncultured Bacteroidales bacterium
CCATTCTTTGGAGGAAATAGCTGAATTCCTTTTCTATTTTCTCCAGTTTGGGCTTTTCCACTGCCGGGCTATTATATAACCATCCGGTTGTTGTTGGCTCAATAATTAAGATATCATTATCCTGAACGCCGGAAGAGAGAGCAAGTGAAAGCCGGGCAAAATAATCCGCTTGTGCTTTATACTCCTTCCACCAGCTGGCATGATAAGAAAATGTTTGTGGGAAATCATGTTTTCGATCTCCTAACATGGACTGGTATGAAAGATGTTGATTCATAAAATTAACCCCCAGAGCATACATCCAGTCGCCATTACGCTTCATATCTTCAAAACTCAATTCATATCCTGAAGCTCCATAACTTTCACATAAAGTGCGGGATATTTCAAACTGGTTTGCAATGCTGGAAAGCTCTTTTACATTCCTGATATTTCCAAACTGATCCGGTCTGCCTTCATAATTATTAAATAGCAAATCTATTGCCGGGACCTGGTGGTATGCATACATAGCCATATTATCCCCTCCATGAACCGGATCAGGCCAGCCATGCTCCCAATAATGTCCGGTCCAAAGCAATCCTTTTTCATTTATATATTGATTCCATGGTATTGACCATCTCTCAATAAATAGCTTCAAAAGCAAAGCGTAATAATTATGCCTTACTTTATTCCAGTCTCCTGTTTCCAGAAACAGGGAAGGTAAATGGTCCTCAAGTTTATATCCCCATTCATTGTAAAATTCTGTAAAAAGATCCGGGGTATACCTTAAATTCACTCTACCGGGACTGATATTGGGTTCATCGGTAAAAATTCCCGGGACGGTTTTTCCAAATTCTTCAGAAAATCTTTTTTCGTAGCCGGGCATGGTTACTTCAATGAATTTCTCAGTCACACCGGGATATAGAAGATCGACATATGAAAATCCAGCATACCATTTTGACTTTTCATAATAGGTTTTTTCAATAAGGGCAAACTTCCCTTTTCTTCCATTTATCCATTTATCCTCCTTCATCTTCACAAACTTTCCATCTTTTTTCTCAAAAACTTCAAGCCATTTTCTTCCCTTATCAAGACTAAGCGTATTCATTTCAATTAATCGCATTCCGCTGGCCTGATTCCAGGATTCGGGCATTTGATCGTTTACATGCCCTCCGCCAAATCCGCTGGGAAACGAGTTTTCATCATATAACCATAATTTCAATCCCAATTCTTTTGCCTTTACAACCGCATAAGCTACCAGGTCATACCAGTCTTCCGATGCATATTCAGTGATTAAACCATAACGTGGATGTACAAAGACGCCTCCGAATCCATTTTCCTTGAATTGAAATAATTGATCATCAATCATTTCCTTGCTTAGCCTTTCATTCCAGACCCAAAAAGGGGCTGTTCTGTATTCAACAGGTGGATTTTCAAAAAATGCGAGGATTTGTTTTCCGGAATGAATGCGATCTGAATTTTCATTTTGTGAAGTCTCCTTGCAGGAGTTCAGACAGAAGATGCACAGGCCAAGGAGAAGGAAGGTTTTTCTTTTCATAGGGTATTTGTAATTGAAAAACAATTTATGAATATAAAAATAGTTCATTCCAACGTGGAAAGCCAACACGGAGACCAATATTTTCCTCTTCATAATTGATATTCTTCCGGAGACCATATCTTTGTAAGCTAACTCTTAAAGTATGAGGAAATTTTATTACCATACCCAAATTAAAAAGGAAATGCTGGATGATTACGGGCATGTAAACAATGCCAGGTATCTGGAATTATATGAACAAGCCCGTTGGAATGTATTCGAACAAACCAGTGATGGAAAAATGATCCTGGAACAAAATGACATTGGTATAGTAATACTGGAAGTTTTTATAAAATTTAAAAACGAAATAACTTTAAAAGATGATCTTATCATAGAGTCGGAATCCGAAAACCGGGGAGACCGGATTTTTATCATTAATCAGAAAATCAATAATTCCAACGGACAAATTCACAGCACGGCCACCTTCAAGGCAGCCCTGTTCAATCTTAAAACCCGGAAAATTGTCAAAGCAGATTCCATTTGGTTAAAAGCTTTGGGGGTTGATTAGAATAAGTGAATTGAATAAATATTCATGATAAATATAAAGGAGATATTTGACTTGTTATGAAGTTCAGTGGGTTTCCTTTCCTGAAAATATTTAAAAAAGCTAAGAAAAAGTTATATACTGTTATTCATGAAATATTTGTAATAGAAAACAGCTTTGATTCAGTTAAATGCCTTTAAATAATTTACTACTTTTGGAATCCATATTTGATAAAGTAATTTTTAAAAGTAATTTTCAAATTCTTAATATATGTCATTTTCAAAGTTTCTGACCGGAAAGTCAGTCGAATTTTCAAATTCTCAATTAAGCTTACTTGTTGTTCTCAGGCTTGTAATAGGTTGGCACTTTTTATATGAAGGTCTGTTAAAAATTCTTAATCCGAATTGGACTTCAGCAGGATATTTACTTGATTCAAAGGGGATATTTGCCGGTATATTTGAGAGTATTGCAATGAATCCGGGAGCCTTGTCTGTGGTAGACTTTTTAAACGCCTGGGGTCTCAGCCTGGTTGGCCTGGGTTTAATCCTTGGCTTATTTACTCAACTGGCAACCATAGGAGGAATTGCCTTGCTGGCGTTTTATTATCTGTCCCATCCCCCATTGATCGGGATTGATTATGCAGTACCCAGTGAGGGGAATTACCTTTTTGTCAATAAAACAATGATTGAAATGGTAGCACTCTGGGCCCTGTATTTCTTTCCTACAGGCAGTAATATTGGAATTGACCGATTAATTTTCAAAGGAAAAAACTAAGCTATATGGACGAGAATAAAAATAAAAAAACCAAGGATCAAAAGACGGAGATTTCGAGAAGGGATGCAATTAAAGGGCTTGCCACGATTCCTGTTTTGGGAGCATTGGCATATGGTGCCATCAAAAAAGTAAATCTTGATAAAACCCGTCAAAATAATTTAAAACAAGTAGTCGATTTAAGTTCAGAATCACCGGAACTATATAGTTATCCTAACAAAGACCGTAAAATCAGGCTGGGCATTATCGGTTACGGTATAAGGGGACCTCATTTGCTTCGGGCTGCAGGATTTGCTCACCCTGAATTAATTGATAACTGGATTGAAGGCAGTAAAAATAATGCCAACGATAAGCGCTATAATGATTTCCTTGAACAGGAAGACCTGAATATTGAAGTCACCGCTGTTTCAGATTTGTTTACAGTTTATGCAGAAAAAGCAAGGCTGGCGGGTTCAAACAAAAACAAAGAAGGTAGTAATGGTAAATTTGGTCCCTCACCAAAGATTTATAAAAACTGGAGGGAACTGGTTGCAGCACCAGATGTTGATGCTGTAATCATTGCCGCTCCCGACCATTGGCACACTGACATCTCAATAGCAGCTGCCAAAAACGGTAAACATGTTTATGTTGAAAAAGGAATGACCCGGACAGCCGAGGAGGCCTTCAGACTGAGGGATGAAATTAAAAAATCAGGAATCGTTTTTCAGCTGGGACACCAGGGAAGGCAAACAGAAAGCTACCTGAAAGCAGAAGAAGCGATAAAAAAAGGAATCATTGGTA
>CBDUPM010000370.1:0-3595 GCA_965369105.1 uncultured Bacteroidales bacterium
AAATCTGGGTTATACTAATAATGCGATAACTATTTTTGAAGAAATAAAATCAATTCAGTTGATGATCAGATCTTTGATTAAGAAGCTCTCAATGAAAATAGCTAATTAATTAAAGAAACACGTGATCACACGACCACATGACCACGAGACCACAAGCTCATCCCCCCTAATTACTATCCAATATCCTCAACAACTCATCCAGTTTGGGCGTAAGGATAATTTCAGTTCTGCGGTTCCGGCTTCGGGCTTCGGGTGTTTTGGCGGTATCGACAGGCTGGAATTCCCCGCGACCCGAAGCGGTCATTCTTTCCGGCTTTATATTTCCACTGCTTAACAGGATTTTCATGACCGAAGTAGCCCTTAATACACTCAGGTCCCAGTTGTCCTTAATTACATCTCCGCTTCGGTAAGGAACATCATCGGTATGACCTTCTATCATTATGTTGACATCCGAATTCATTTCCAGAACTTTGGCCAGTTCCACAAGGGCTTGCTTCCCTCTTGCATCCACATCATAGCTTCCGGATCGGAAAAGCAATTTTTCATCCATGGAAACATAAACCTTTCCATTTTTCGTTTCTACGGTAAGCCCCTTTCCTTCAAAACCGGTGAGTGCTCTTGAAACGGCATCTTTTAAGGCCCGTGTTGCGGCATCTTTTCTTTCCAGAATATCTTCCAGTTCCGTAAGTTTTGCATTCCTCGCTTCCAGTTCTGCCCTCATCCGTGTCAGATCCTGCCGTCCCTGATTAACATTTCCTTCGAGTTCACGTAATCTGCTTTCCTTTTTCTGAAGATCTTCCTGGGTGGCCTGTAATTGATTTAAGAGTCGACGCGTTTCCCTGGCATTTCCCTGCAGCAAGGCTTCATGGGTTGCCTGTAAATCATTATACTGCCGGGTAAGTTTATCAATATCACCTTTTAATTTTTTTATCTCTTTATCAGATTGGATACTGTCTTCTATAAACCTTTCTTTTTCCACCTCAACAAAATCGATTACAGCTTTCATCTCTGTATTTTCAACGGTCAGCTGTTCATTTTCTTTCATAAGCTGATCTCTTTCAACCTCCAGCTTATTACTTTTATCATCTACTTCTTTATACTTTTGTGTAGGCACACAGGAAGCCATTGTAATTCCAACAATTAAAAAAATATATAGCTTTCTCATAAGATTATAGGTTTCCAAATTAAAACGGAAAATTACTTAAAAAATGGTGTTGAAAGTCAGAAAATTATCAACAGAACTGTTTGGACCCGTGGTCTCGTGGTCACGTGGCCGCGTGGTCACATACTCACATAATCACGATTTAGCATATTTTCCTTTTTTTACATAACTTTGTCCCACATTTGGCGTTAATGAATCATGACCAGTGAATTTAAGTTTTTGAATGAGATTAATTCTCCGGATGATCTTAAAAAGATTGACCTGGAAAATTTAAGTGCAGTTAGCGAAGAACTTCGTCAATACATCATTGATGTGGTCTCCAGCAATCCGGGCCACTTTGGCGCCAGCCTTGGGGTTGTTGAACTGACGGTTGCCCTCCATTATGTTTTCAATACTCCTTACGATAAACTGGTTTGGGATGTTGGCCACCAGGCTTACGGCCATAAAATACTTACGGGAAGAAAGGACGTTTTCCATACCAACAGAAAATACAAAGGAATAAGTGGTTTTCCTAAACCTTCTGAAAGTGAATATGATGCTTTTGGTGTTGGTCATTCATCCACTTCCATATCTGCCGCATTGGGAATGGCAATTGCTGCCAAGCAAAAAGGGGAAGAAGACCGCCAGGTGGTCGCTATTATTGGCGACGGTTCCTTAACAGGGGGGATAGCTTACGAAGGATTGAATAATGCAGGCACAGAGAATTCCAATATTTTAGTAATTGTGAACGATAATAATATGGCCATTGATCCGAACGTAGGGGCCATGAAAGATTATCTTCTGGACATTACCACTTCCAAAACCTACAACAAAGTAAAGGATGATGTCTGGAACTTTCTGGGAAGGATGAGCAGACTGATTCCGGATGCCAGGCGATACGCCCAAAAAATAGAAAATGCTTTAAAGTCGATGATGCTAAAGCAGTCTAACCTGTTTGAATCCTTAAATTTCAGATATTTTGGTCCGGTCGACGGTCATGATGTAATTCACCTGACCAAAGTTCTTGAAGATCTCAAGCAGATAAAAGGTCCAAAACTTTTGCATGTCATTACCACAAAGGGAAAGGGTTTTAAACATGCCGAATTAAATCAGACGGCCTATCATGCTCCCGGACCTTTTGATAAAAATACAGGAGAAATTTTAAAAGTTAAATCTTCAAAACCAGAAGCCCCTAAATTCCAGGATGTATTTGGAGAAACTTTGTTAGAACTGGCAAAAAAGAATAAAGATATTATCGGGATCACGCCCGCTATGCCAACCGGCAGTAGTTTAAAAATTATGATGGACCAGATTCCGGAACGAAGTTTTGATGTCGGGATTGCAGAACAGCATGCTGTCACTTTTTCGGCCGGTCTTGCCAGCCAGGGACTCCTTCCCTATTGCAATATTTACTCAACTTTTATGCAGCGTGCATATGATCAGGTTATTCATGATGTGGCTATTCAAAAACTAAACGTTGTGTTTTGCCTTGACAGGGGCGGTTTGGTCGGTGATGATGGAGCTACCCATCATGGGGTGTTTGATATTTCCTTTATGAGGAATATACCTAATATGATTGTTTCTGCTCCCATGGATGAAATAGAACTGAGGAATCTGCTTTATACGGCACAACTTAGAAATCACGGGCCTTTTTCTATCAGGTATCCGCGTGGAAAAGGAATAAACACCGACTGGAAAAAGGATTTTGTTGAGGTCCCGGTAGGAAAAGGAAGAATATTAAAGGATGGGGATGATCTGGCTATTCTGAGCATTGGGAATACAGGCATATTTGCACAGGAAGCCATTTTAAAACTCGAAAAAGAAAATTATACGATCGCCCATTATGATATGCGATTTGTAAAACCCATAGATGAAGAATTACTCCATCAGGTATTTAAAAAATTCAAATATGTAATAACCATTGAAGATGGAGTAATAAAAGGTGGTTTTGGCAGTGCGGTCCTGGAATTTATGTGCGATAATCTTTATAGTTCAACCGTGAAACGATTGGGCGTACCGGATAAATTCATTGATCAGGGAACTCCTGGCGAACTCCATAAAGAATGTGGCTTCGATGTTGAAGGAATCATGAAAGAGGTGAAATCACTGGTTAAAAAGCCTGTTCTTTCGAGGGTTTCCTGATCCGCATATACCCGTTTGTCGACCGGGCCATTTTACCGGTGGATTATAGCCTCTAAACCATATACTTTCAAAACAAAAGAAATCTTTTTACAGATATGGATTTTTGACACAGTCCGGAGAAGATTATGTGAACAGTACCCGGGTTTCCATGCAGGCCAAATTCATACCGGTGTATTGGATTTTTCACAAAAGCCATAAACTGTGAATTTGAAAATTGAGATGAACTCGTGACTACCTGTCCGCCGGACCAAGAAAATTACAGTCCTTTTCTCAAATTTATCCCTATATTTATCCAGCCACCAATTTTATCTG
>CBDUPM010000371.1:0-3567 GCA_965369105.1 uncultured Bacteroidales bacterium
TGGCGGGAGCTCCTATATGTTGAGCTACAGGAATGGTTACCAATTCCTGTAAAGCCAGTTTCTCGGATTTAACTCCTTTTGAAATTTTATTTTCCTTTGGATGTACACCGCCTATGGGAAATGTTTTTAGCACTTTTTACCTCCTGGTTATTTTAAGCTTTTTCTGTTGTTTCTGTTGTTTCAGTTGTTTCAGGTTTCACCTTTTTTGGTGGGAAATTTATTTCTAGAATGGCATTTGTCGGACATTCAGGAACACATTTCCTGCATAACCTGCACTTGTCTGAATCGATAAAAGCAAGATTATTTTCCATTGTAATTGCTTCAAACGGACAGACTTTGAAACACTTGCTGCAACCTATACAGGCTACAGAACAATTCTTTCTGGCAACTCCTCCCTTTTCTTCGTTTATGCAGCTGACAAAAATCTTGCGATCCTTGGGTTTTTTTGTTCTGAGTTCAATAATGTCTCTCGGACAGGCTATAACGCATGCGCCGCAGGCTGTACATTTGTCATCTGTTACTTCCGGGAGTCCGGTGTCCGGATTCATGTGAATGGCATCAAAATCACAGACCACAACACAATCGCCACAACCCAGGCAACCATAGGGGCAGCCACTTTCTCCGGTATACAGGCTATGGACAATGGCACAGGTTTGGGCTCCGTCGTAAATATTTGATTTTGGCCGGTGTTCTGGTGTTCCGTTACAGCGGATGACGGCAACTTTGGGAGCCTGCTCAACAGGCTCACGACCCAGAATAGCGGCCGCTTCTGCCATGGTGTCATTCCCCCCTACCGGACAAAATAGCCCGTCCATGGATTCGGATTTCACAAGTGCCTCTGCAAAATTTCTGCACCCGGCAAATCCACATCCTCCGCAATTAGCTGCCGGAAGAACTTCTTCCACCTGATCGATCCGGGGATCTTCATAAACTTTAAATTTTTGAGCCACAAAGTACAGAATCACTGCTGCGGCTATTCCTATCGCACTTAGCGATATTACGGTATATAGTACAATATCACTCATATTTCCTTATCGAAAAACTGAATTTCTTATTGATTTTATTTTTGAAGAGATATAATGTCAGATAGTAAGGAATTAAAAATAACAGGGAAAAGAATCCTGCTTTTTGTTCCGGCAGTCCTGCGGAACTTAAAATCAGGAGCATAAAAACAAAAGCTAAAAGAGGGTAAACATATCCAAAAAGTACCGCCTGATTTCCCTGTGAAAGCCTCATAATGATCTGAACGGGATCCCCTTTTTTATAATCTTTGTACATCCCCGGAATGAAAACTTCTTTATCTTCCATATCGGAAGCTGAACAGGCTCCTTTTGCATGACAGGAAGCACAGGCCGACTCAGAAATAAATCTGACTTTTGCCCCGCTCTCCGTTATTTCTTCAATAAATCCGCTATGTTCAATTGCCTTTTGAGTGGACATATTTCCGGGTTAGTAATTTCATCACAAAATTATAATTACAGGCTGATTTACACTTGCTTTAGAATTTATTCTGACAAAAAATCTCCAATTTATTTTCAATTTAAATAATATTAATAATTCAATTTATTGGAATCAGATCATTAGTAATCTGAAATTAAAAAGAGGATATAAACGAATTAGCAAGGAATCAATCATGTATATATTTCTCATATTCCAAATAAGGCATTGTTTTATTTTTTCAGGAAACACTCTAATCCGGTTTTGAAAAATGGTTTTAATCAGTTCAGGATTAAATTCATTCTGTAAATAAAATGTTGCAGCTTAATTTTCAATACAGAATTTAAACTTTATCTTCGCATGTGGGTCTGAATATTTATGAACTTTTGTTTTATGAAATATAAATTGTTTTCCCTTATTTTAATCTTATTTAGCTATTCAGCAATAGAAATCAGCGGCCAGTCAAAACTGAAAGAAGGCTTGGTAATCACACTTGAAAACGATACTCTTTATGGTTTCATTAAAGATATGAGTCAAAACAAAAACTCGAAGTATTGCCTTTTCAGTTCGGAACCGGAATCCAAAAATTTTATCAAATACTCTCCCCTTGACATAAAGTCCTATCGCATATCGGATGAAAAAATGTATGAGGCAAAAAGAATATTTTATAAGGATGAATTCAATCCTGTTTTTCTGGAAATGCTGATTGAGGGTTATGTGAGTTTGTATTACGACCACAGGAATAAACAAATGGCATTTTATCTGGAAAAGGAGGGGATGCCATTCAAAGGTCTGGAAATGTCTTCCATTGATATAAGTCCTAACCGGGCTAAAGGATATTACAGCGACCAGTTAGATGAAATAAAAATCAATATATACAAGGATACCTTGTTTTCGGTTTTTGATGGTAGTCCTGAAGCATATAATAAAATTGACAATCTGAATTACGAGATTCAGGATCTGATGGATATTGTTAAAACATATATTTCTGAAAACTGTAAGGCTGACTCCTGTATTATCTTTGAAAAAGATTTGAGTAGATAAAAAATTTATGATGAGCAAATTGATAAATCATTCCTTCTTTATACTGTTTTTGTTTTCTGCAATTATGGTAAACGGACAGTTCAATTATAAGCGGGGATATGTAATTACTAACGATAATGATACCTTATCGGGAAAGATAAACGATGGCGGTTCAATCAGAAATTACAAACATTGCCTTTTTAAAGCAGAAGGAACCACCAAAGCTTTGAAATTTTCTCCGGATGAGATAAAAGCATATCATTTCATCGATGGCAGGCATTACACCTCCATGAAGGTTTTACATGATAATGATTATGAATTTGTTTTTGTGGAGAATTTACTTGAAGGAAAGCTGAATCTTTATTATGATATGAAGAATTCAAATTCCTCTTTTTTTATAGAAAAAGAAGAGGCGGGCACTAAAATCCTTGCCCAGCAATCAATGCGCATCGTTCAGAATCCATCCGTTTTTCAGGAAGAAGAAAGAAATACCGGAGTGAAAATGGATGTATTTAAGGATACTTTAATATCCCTTTTTAGTGATTATCCTGATTTACACAGCCAGGTTAGGAATGTGGATTATAATAAAAAATCCTTAATAAACATTACAAAGGCTTATCTTGAGGAAACATGCGAAGAAGAGGATTGTATTCTTTATGAGAGTGATCTGGAAAAGTACAGAAACCGGTTCGGTTTTTATTCCGGGATCAGGATGAGCTTTATTTCCTTTGAAGGCTATGAGGATGTTTTAACGGGGAGCTTGTATTCGACACCTGCAAAATCTGATATGATTATTTCAGTTCCTGTTGGTGTTTTTTATACTATTCCTCTGGTACTCCTGAACGAGAGACTTTCTTTCCAGGTAGAAATGGTCGCCAGCCAGATGAATTATCAGCAGTCCTTTCCTGATGAAGATAATTTTGTGGATAATATACAGATAAAGTCTACCACTTTAAATATCCCGGTACTCTTAAAATACCAATTGCAGGGATCCTTTGTTTCCCCTTCTGTTTCCGTGGGAAGGTCAGCCGGGTTTTTATTAAATTCATCCGCCCGCTACACTAATTCCGATCAGCTTTTTCTTCACAATAAACAACCAAAAGGATG
>CBDUPM010000372.1:0-3566 GCA_965369105.1 uncultured Bacteroidales bacterium
GGAGAATACCACCATGGAAGCGTGATCATGGTAGGTTCCTGATTATTTACCGAAGTTTGAATCCGCTTAAAATTGCATTGTAAATCCTTCACAAGATTATAGTTAATCCTTATCCCATATTTAAAAAGCAGATCGTAAATATTCAGATTTCGGAAGCTGGTAAAAGTTTGTCCGAGGATCAGACTGTCTTCATTGGCATCGACTGGATCGATAAAAAACAAAAGCTTACCCCCGTTCATCAGATATTGATCCAAAACAAATTTATCTGCTTCTGAAAATGCTGTTTCCGGTTGGGCAATAATCAATGCTTTATACTCCAGTACTTCATCCAGTCTTCCCCCTAAAACACCACGATCAACCTGGAAGAAAAGACTCAGCTCAGACGAAATATCATAGGTTTCATAAAAATCAAGTTCCCCATGACCTTCAATAAAAGCTACTTTTTCAATCTTGTCACTGCTTATACTTTTAATGACCCTGATGAACTCATATTCAAGACTCTCAACAGAATTTGCCAGGTTTTCCTGGTATGGTAAGGCAGGATTATTTTTGAGTAAATTCACCGGAAAGCTTATCTCTTTATAATTTACCATAGCACCGGGGAAAATTGTCCTGGTACTTATGCCTCCCTGCTCATCTCTTAATTGAACACTGGTAACTTTTAGTCCCTTTTCTGCAAGCTCCTGCATCATTTGGTTCCGGAGGTCGATATCATTTTCATCATATAAATTAACAAACTCAAATTCCAGGTTTTTCCCTGCATATGCCCTGAATTCCATCATGCTTTCACGGATATCTTCCCTGAAATGAACCAGGTCAGAGGGTAACTCTCCGTCAAGGTAAATCCTGATAAAAACAATATCATCCAGATTACTCAGGATTTCTTTGCTGGGTTTGGAAAGAGTGTATCGGTTTTCAGAAGTCAGGTCCCACCGGAAAAATCCTAATGAAGCCAACTGATTCAGCATTAGGGTCGCCAGGAAAACAGCGGTCAGAAAAATTATATTTTTTGTTTTCACGTTCATTATTAGCAATTCTCTACCATTTTCTGCTTTGAAGAACAAAGCGGGTTGAAAACAATAAAAGGAAGATCAGGGAGAAAAAATAGACCAGGTCCCTGCTGTCGACCACCCCTCTGGAAATCGACTGGTAGTGGAAATCGATGCCTCCTCTTTCAAAATACAGGGCAAGTTCCCCATTTGAAAAAACGGTGGAAAGCAAAGCAAATCCAAGGTAAAGGAAAAAGGACAATACCACAGCAAGGATAAATGCAACAATCTGATTATCCGTCAGGGAAGAAGCAAATAATCCTACTGAAGTATAAATTCCTCCCAGGAACAACAGTCCCAGGTAGGAACCCAAAGCTCCCCCGGTATCCATATTACCAACCGGGTTTCCTAAAAGATATACGGATAAAAAATAAATCAATGTAGGGATCAATGAAATCAAAACCAGGGACCAGGCAGCCAGGAATTTAGCAAGAATTATTTGCCATTCCGTTAATGGCCTTGTAAACAAAAGATCCAGGGTTCCGTTTTTCTTCTCTTCTGCAAACATCCTCATGGTTATGGCAGGCACCAGGAAAAGAAATACCCAGGGTGCGAGACTAAATAATGAATCAAGGTTGGCATATCCGTTTTCCAGAACATTATTTCCCCCTTTGAAAATCCACATAAAAGAGGAATTCAGTGAAATAAAAACCACGATTACCAAAAATCCGGTAACCGAACTGAAAAATCCCCTTATTTCCTTGGTGAAAAGTGCTTTCATAGTTATTTCGCATGCAAAAGTAATATTCTTTTCTTACCGGAAAATCTCCGGAACCGAATTAAATGGTAAATCATTCAGGTCATTTATCCGAATATTATGATAATAGAAACGTAAAATATCCATGTATGAGTATCCCTGTCTTGCCATTTCCATAGCCCCTTCCTGGCTCAAACCAACACCGTGACCATATCCTCTGCCGTTCACTATTATTTCATCGCCAAGGGATTCCATATTAAAAAAGCTTGATTTAAAACCAAATCTTTGTCTTAAATCCTTTAAAGGAATGGTATCCTTTTGAATGATAAACTGCAGCTTACGATGATCCTGTTTTATTAAAAGTATACTGCTGTCCAGCTTTTCGGGCTTTATACCTTTTTCTTTGAGGAAGTCAGTCCAGTCACTCCAGCTGATTTTTTCCTTCCATCTGTAATTTTTACCGGTGGAGGCAAATGGATCTAAAATCGAAAGAAGGTAATCTCCATTACCCGGCCAGAAGCCTGCTGCTTTCTGGGTTTCTCCTCCTGAATTGGAATGGTAAACTGCCGAAATAAGTTTATATGAAAAATCAGCAATAACGATACTATGGGTGGAATATACAGATTTAAGGATGTCAGGATTCATGTCGTTCTTTCCCTTAAAAGCCTGACAATGAACTTCATCGCACAAGTTAAATCCTTCTGAAATATGTTTCTCCCAGTTTTTAACCGCGTAAGTTCGGCAAAGAACGGCCTGTACTTTGAAAAATTCATCAGGGGCACCCGGACCTGCTTCAGCCTCAACCACCCCGGCCAGGTACTGATCGAATTCCAGAATATTTATAAGTCTGAATGCATCGAATTTAATATCTACTTCCAGTTCGCCGTTGTAATTACGTGAATCCAGATTAGGAGAAGCAGGCTTTATTGAAAATTCACTTTTCAGGGAAGGGTCCGTAAACTTCAGTTCATAAAAACTGCCTGAGATATCACTTCCATTGTCAATTTTAATTTGATCCTGCTCAATTGTAATATATAATAAATCCCCGCTAACTAAAACTGCTACGATGCTATCCCCTGACTCAACAGAATAATGGCCTTCCTGACAATTAAAAACAAAGGATTCAACCAGGGAATTATGAAATAGTCCGATCCTGATTTTTTGAGCTGATGTTAAGCTGAAAAAAAAGAGAAAAATGAGGACGATATTTATACTTCTTTTCACTACCTAATATTCAATGATTCCGTTATTCTGGCTGCAACCCGCTCTGATCCACCCGGATCGCCCAAAAGCTTGCGAAGTTGCAAATATTCCTCTTTCATTTTTTTTCTTTCGCTTTCTTGTAAAAGCCTTTCAAATTCAGTTCTGAGTTTTTTTCTGACCTGGTATTGAAGAAGTTCTTTTACTACCTCTTTTCCTGTAATCAGATTCACCAGAGAAAAGAACCTGATTTTGATAAAAAGGATACCGATATGATAATTAAAAGGACTGGTTTTATATACCACCACCTGAGGGACGTTAAAAATAGCGGTTTCAAGGGTAGCCGTTCCGCTGGTTACTAAAGCAGCATAGGCAACATTCAGTAATTCATAGGTTTGATTGTAGACTATTTTAACCTGGGTTTTCTTTATAATTTTTTCATACAGGCCTTTGGATGCTGAGGGTGCGCCTGCTATTACAAAATTATACTCAGGATAAGCTTTTGCCACCTTCAGCATTTCAGGGAGACATCTTTTAATCTCATCTTTCCTGCTTCCACTTAATAATGCAACAACAGGTTTCTTGTTAAGCATATGAGCCTCAAGAAAATTCTTTTTATC
>CBDUPM010000373.1:0-3563 GCA_965369105.1 uncultured Bacteroidales bacterium
GAAATCCTGATTGAATTTTTCGAAACAATTTAGGTTTTTTGCCGTTTTAGTATCAATAATCAAATTGTATTGCAAGATGAAAAGGATTTTTATAATCGGTGCATTGTTAACAGGCATAATAATGTTCTCATTTTCGCAGACCGGAGTAGCTATAAATAAAGATGGAAGTGCTCCTGACGCGAGTTCAATTCTGGATGTTTCAGGAACCGATGGAGGAATTTTAATTCCCAGGATGACGGCCGCTCAAAGAACAGCCATTTTATCCCCGGCTACGGGTTTGCTTGTTTATGATCTGGATTCCACACGTTTTTATTATTATGATGGTGAATGGTTAACCATAGCAAATCCTAATCAACTCGGTGGGGCTGCAAGTTATGCAGAATTTGAGGGTGATGGAACACTGGTCTTTTACGGAAGTTCAACCACCTATGAAGATTTACAGGTTCCGGCTCTTACAACAGCAAGAAATATAAATCCCCCTAACCTGGTTCCTTTCAGAGGAAATGTCCTGGTTTATGAGTTCTCTGAGAATGCCGGAAATGAAGAGCAGGTCTATTTTTCTGTTCAGATTCCACATTCTTGGGATGAGGGAACAACCATATATCCTCATGTTCACTTTGCTTGTGGAACTACTTCTGTTGACTCTGTGAGATGGGGATTAGAGTATTCATGGGCAAGCGTTGAGGAGAATTTTCCGGTTTCGACAAATACTATATATGCTTCCAAACAGATCGGTACGGCATATGATCATAAAGTGGTTGGATTTGGAGGAATAACTCCTACAACAAGTCAGGACAAGATCAGTTCCATTTTGATTTGCAGATTATTCAGAAATTCCAGTAATGCAATAGAGGACAGCTACAACGGGGATGATGTTTATTTACTTCAGTTCGATATCCATTACCAGGTAAATACACTGGGTAGCCGGCTTCAATGGATTAAATAGAAGAATCTGCCAAATAATGATGAAAAAGTGAGATGAAGAAATCCAGTTTATTATTTTTAATTCTATTGATCCAAGCCTTTTTAGCCTCAGGCCAGGGAATAATAATTAACAGCGGAGCTCAAATTGAAATGGCTGGGAGTCCCTACCTGGTAATCAACGATGGCGGATTAACAATTAATGGTACTTATACCAAAGCAACGGAAGAAATCTTTTTTACGGGCACTTCTGCTGATTCCTTAAATGGTCCATTGCTGGATGCTTATAACATTACATTTAGCAATACAGGTGGAATAAAAACAAATGTGGATACCCTGATCTGTCAAAATGTAACCATAAATTCAGGATCCCTTTTCACCCTATCAGCCGGGAAGTTTTTAACAGTCAACAATTCCCTTTCAAATAATGAAGGTTTATCCGGCTTAAGGTTGAAATCGGATGAAAATGCTTCTGCTTCTGTCATTAGTACCTCTACGGGTGTTTTAGCCACTGTTGAGAAATATTTAAAAGCTGATAAATGGTATATTGTTTCTTCACCGGTTTCGGGGCAGACTATATCTGGTTTTCTTGCGAATAATGATTCCATTCCTCATGGACCCGGTATAAGAGGAATGACCATTTATGCAGAATCGCTTGGAAGCTGGGGCAGTTTTTTTTCAAATTCTGAAGCCGGTTCTCTGGATCCTGGTGAAGGCTATTTAGTAAGAACCAGTTTGGATACCCTGATCTATTTTGAAGGCAGCCTGAATAACATTGCCGTAAATTCTTTTCCAATATCGAGAAACACCTCTGGCTGGAATTCCATCGGAAATCCATTCTCATCCTCAATCATGATATCCGAATCGGCCGATCCGGTAAATAATTTTATAACAGTTAATTCTAATGAATTTGATAGCGAACATGTGGCGGTATATGTCTGGGATGAGCAATCGGGTTATTTAAATAAAAACAGGAATGATTTTGTGGCTTTGAATCTTTTATCAGATACGGCACATTTGAAACCAGGACAGGGGTTTATGGTGAAGGCTTCAGCAGGAGGAGGGAGTCTTGACTTTAGCACAGCAATGAGAGATCATCATAATCAAACGGCCTTCAGTAAAAAGTCAGGAAGAAAAAGTCCTAAAAGTCAGGTTAAATTGACGATTTCAGATGAAGAAAACACAGCCACAACAAAAATATATTTTGTGCAGAATGCTACTGCCGGCCTGGATCCGGGATATGATGCGGGCCTTTTCGGAGGGTTAAAGGATTTTAAACTATACACCCAACTTGCAGGAGGAGGAACTGACACAAAATTTATGATCCAGGCACTTCCGGATATTATTCCGGCCCGGTTTTCCATTCCTGTGGGTATTGAATGTGATGGAAACTCGAGTATTAGATTTACCGCACAGAGTATTGCATTACCGGAGGGAATGGAAATAATTCTGGAAGATAAACAAAGAAAAATATTTACTGATTTAAAGCCTGCAGGTTCATTTTATAAAAGGGATTTTCCGGATGGATCTTATGGAACCGGCAATTTTGTTCTGCATTCTTATGATCCCCGAAGCCTGGATTCCGAAGTTACTGATTACAGCCAGCTGAAAATATATGAAGCTAACAAAAGTCTTATTATTAAAGGAAAGGTTGAAGAGAATTCTTTCCTGAGAATTTATGATCTGCTGGGTCATGAAGTACAGCAGGAAATACTGCAAAATGATTTAGTGAATACAATTAATGTTTCTCAGCTTAAGAAAAGCATATATATCATACAAATTATCGGAAGAGAAAAATCTTACAGTCAAAAGCTATTTATAAACTAAGAATTTATCCGGTTCTTTTTTCACTGATCCCCTTTAACCACATTCTGTCGGCTTTATATTTTTTCATAGGGATAGCTGACATTTCGTAGCCCTGATTGCGAAGGAAGTCCAGAACTTTTGGTAGGGCATAATATAAATTCCGTCTTGCTTTTTCTGAATCATGAAAAACGATGATGGAACCGGGCTTAACATTATTAATCACATTGTGATAAACCTGGTTTCCGGGAACTTTCCTGTTGTAATCGATGCTCAAAACATTCCACATGATAATTCGATAATGCTTTACAATATCCAAAACCTGTGCCCGTCTTATTCTGCCATAAGGAGGCCGGAACAAATTGGAATTGATCAGATCCGAAGCCAGCTCAATATCTTCATAATATTGCCTTTTGCTGCTCCTGAAACCTTTGAGATGGCTATAGGTGTGATTTCCAACAGAATGTCCTTCATCTAAAATTCTTTGAAATATGTCGGGATAGTGTTCAACATTTCTGCCAATGGCAAAAAATGTAGCTTTTGCATCATATTTTTTTAATTGATCCAGAACCCAATCTGTCACTTCAGGGGTAGGTCCGTCATCAAATGTCAGAAATACTTTTTGAAGTTCCCCATAAAATCCCCAGGTCATGCGAGGCATGAGCCGGGTAATGAAATCAGGTGGTCTGACAATAAGCATATTAACTTTTTAATTATGCAAAGGGCATCCTCAAAAATTGTGCCCAATCCTAATGAACGGAAAATCTTACTTTTTATTGCATTGGAAATGCATTTCTTAATGAGTTCGAGACCCGCCAGAGGCTTGCGGAATTCATAGC
>CBDUPM010000374.1:0-3551 GCA_965369105.1 uncultured Bacteroidales bacterium
GTCAAGGTCTCTTTTTTTATTAATCCTTTCAGGTTTTCCAAAGACATTAAATTGTTTCAGGTAAATATTCTGAAGTCCTGTAAGTTCGTTTAAAATTCTGTTTGCCGCTGAATTCAGGTCCTCTTCGTCTGTTATGAAATCACCCGGTAGTTTGTAATCCGTCAGGATTTTTGAATTTTCAGGGGATTTATAACTTCTTTTCAGAACGAAAACTTTTAAGTTTTCACCATCGAATCCGAAGATTACGCAGTCGACAGATATATGTGGATTAAGTTTCAATTATTCGTTTTGAGAGGGTAAATATATGTCTCAATTTATCAATTTCCAAACTTAGCGTATAAAATACGCTAAGTATTTTTATTTTTTTATCGATATTGCCTGATTGCTATCTCTGAATTAAGCCATTTTACGGATAATGCGGATATTATTTATATTGATTCTTAATAAGTAATTATTTCTGCTTCGGAAACTTAAAATAATAATTTTGCAATAGTAAAAAGATGAAATTATGGATGCAACGATTCCGGGATTTAAGCCCACTGCATATAATGTAATGTTAAAACCCATAGGTCCGGTTTGTAATCTAAACTGTACCTACTGCTACTATCTTGAGAAAAAAAATCTTTTCCTCGACACCACGGATTTCAGGATGAAGGATGAGGTTCTTGAAGAGTTTACCAGGCAATATATTGAATCTCAAAATGTTCCGGTTATCAGTTTTGTATGGCAGGGGGGAGAACCGACCATGCTTGGAATTGATTATTTTAAGAAGGCCATGGCTTTCCAGGAAAAGTACAAGGGGGATAAGCGGATAGAAAATATATTCCAAACAAATGGGACTCTCATTACGGAAGAGTTTGCAAAATTTTTTGCTGATAATAATTATTTGGTAGGGATATCGATAGATGGCCCCGAGCATTTGCATAATCAATATCGTTTAACAAATTCGAATAAGGGTTCCTTTGCAAAGGTTATGGAAGGAATTAATTTACTTCACAAGCATAAAGCTGAATTTAATACCCTCTCTGTGGTAAACCGGAAAAATTCATATCATGCCGGTGAGGTATATAATTTCCTGAAGGAAATAGGCAGTGGGTTCCTTCAGTTTATTCCCATTGTCGAGCGAATGGTCAATAATCCTGATCCTAAGGGTATAAACCTTGTTGCTCCCGATGATCCGGCCATGGCAGAAGTTACGGATTGGTCAGTTGAGCCCATGCAGTATGGCCGGTTTCTGAATACCATTTTTGATGAATGGGTCAGGAATGATGTTGGCAGATATTATGTTCAGATATTTGATGTTACACTTGCAAACTGGGCAGGTGAAAGGGCCGGCCTTTGCATATTTACCGAAACCTGTGGCGATGCAACGGCAATGGAACATAATGGGGATTTATTTTCATGCGACCATTTTGTATATGATGAATACAAGCTTGGAAATATCATGGAAACCGATCTGATTGAAATGATTAAATCCGAAAGGCAACAAAAATTTGGAAGAGATAAAAGGGATAAACTCCCTCGATATTGCTTTGAGTGTGATTATCGCTTTGCCTGTCATGGAGAATGTCCGAAAAACCGGATTTCCTTAAGCCCTTCGGGAGAACCCGGATTGAATTATTTATGTCCGGCTTATAAAAGCTTTTTCTCACATGTTCATCCTTTTATGCAATTCATGGCCGACGAATTAAAAGCTAAAAGAGCTCCAGCCAATGTAATGCAATGGCTAAGGAGGTTAGAATCTCAAAAAACCCGCCAGGCAGCACCCAAAATTACGGTTGGAAGAAATGACCCCTGTCCCTGTGGAAGTGGAAAAAAATTCAAGCAATGCTGCATGGGTAAACCCGGATTTTAATAAACCGGCCTCAGGTGCTTCAGGAATTTTCGCTTTTTTCCTTTGGAATGGTGGAAGCGTCCATTGGGAGACTGAAAGTGAATGTACTTCCTTTACCCGGTTCGCTGCTGATATCAAAATCTCCCCCATGAAGCAATACGAATTCCCGGCAAACAATTAAGCCCAGTCCGGTACCGGTCTCACCCTCGGTTCCCTGCCTGGTTTGGAAATCGTCCAGTTTAAAAAGTTTACTGCTCACTTCCTCAGTCATTCCAATTCCTGTATCCACAACACTTATAAACTGACGCTTATTCATTATTTCAGTTCTGATACTAATTTTGCCGTTTTCATCAGTAAATTTAAGGGCATTGTTTACCAGGTTTCTGATGATGGTATTGACCATATTATAATCAGCATATGCCTTTATCTCCCCTTCACCTTCCGGAGCAACAAATTCAATTTTTTTATTTTGAGCATTAACCCCCATCATAGCAAAAATTTCATTAATAATTCCTCTGACATTCAATTCGGAGGGTTCAAATTTTATCTTGTTCGTTTGAGTCCGAGCCCAGTTTAACAGGTTTTCCAAAAGAGCGTATGCACTGGTGGAGGAATTGTTTATCAGCTGGATAAATTCTTTTTTTCTTTCATTTTCAAGGCTATCGAAGGACCGGTTTAAGAGATCGGAGAAACCCATGATAGAATGGAAGGGATTTTTCAGATCATGAGCAATTATAGAGAAAAATTTATCTTTGGTAGCATTTAATTTTTTCAATTCATCTCTTTGTGCTTCAATTTTAATTTCCGCTTCTTTCAATTGGGAAATATCTGTATCTATGGCTATCAGATTTATAATTTCTCCGTTTTCATCAAGAATCGGGGAAATTGTAGTTTGTGACCAACTGGTTTTTTTATCCCTGTGGGTAGTTTTTGCATTGTAAACCCTGGGTTTTTTATCTTTTTTAATTTCTTCAAAAATATTCAGGATTTCATCATTGGAAGAATTTTCCCGGAGATTCCTTCCCCTTTCCTGAATAAATACTTCAAGATCCATTCCATATCTTTCAACAAATCCGGAATTAACCCATTCAAAATTCCCCTCAGCATCCATAATAACTATAACATTTCCTGTTTTACTGGCTACAGCTGATAATTTCTCCAATTCCTTATTTGCATTTTCAAGGCTCTCTGTCTGTGCCTTTAGTTCTTCGGCCTGCTGCTGAATTTCTTCCTGTCTTTCTTCCAATAAAACATTTAACTCTTTCAGAGAATCAGATTGCATTTTGAGTTCAGTTTCTACATTCTTCTGAGTAGTTATATCTCTTCCTATACCAACAATTCCGATTACTTCTCCTTTTTTATTTCTGAATGGAATTTTGGTGGTAGAAACAAAAATTTCATTTCCGGATTCATTAATCCCCTTCTCCTCCTTATTAATAATAGGTTCACCTTTTTGCATACATTCCTGCTCATCATCAAAATAAGCTCTGCCCAGTTCTTCCGGATAAAAGTCCATATCAGTTTTTCCGACGAGTTCTTCCGGTCCGCTGGCTCCCATGATTTTCGCAACATGAATGTTACCCTGAATAAACCGGCTCTCCCTGTCTTTGATATAAATTCGATCGGGCATTGAATTTATAAGGGTAAGCAGTTGATTCCTCTCAATGGAGATGTTTTCTGCCTGAACTTTAAGCTCTTCCGCTTGTTGTGTGATCTC
>CBDUPM010000375.1:0-3549 GCA_965369105.1 uncultured Bacteroidales bacterium
CTTTCAGACCTAAGGCAGGGATTTTTGTTTTTACCACCAATAAGAATTTACTCCCCATGCTTTCACTGGTTTGGGGTGTGAGGGCTTTTTATAACAATGAAGTGGAAACCATGGGAGAATATATAGATCATTCGATTGATTTTTTAATTCAAAAAGAACTTATCAGCCAGGGTGATGTTATAGTACATGTAGGTAGTATGCCTCTCAACCGGAGAGGCAAAACCAATATGTTGAAGCTAAGCTATATTTAATGAGTGAAATACATTCCCATATTGAAAGTTCAGAAAAAAAGTGGTTAAACCTGATTTTTACCTTTTTAAAAGAAAAATTCGAAATTTCTCCCCTCCCATCCCACGATCATTATCATCACTTAAGGGTATGGCAGAATGCTAGGCTAATTCTGGAACAACTGACTTATAAAGGAGGAAACCCGGACTATGTGTTTGTAGAATCATTGTTGATTTCATGTATGTTTCATGATGTAGGCATGATTAACACTATGGAAAAAAACCATGGAAAGGAAAGTAAAGAAATCTGTATAGAATTTTTTAATACCAAAGATAAACCTTCGGATCTTTTATCCATCCTTGAAGCCATTGAACGACATGATGATAAATCATACTCCGGTTTTGGCCCCCTTATCCATAATTCAAAAATTAACCTGATCACTGCACTGAATATTGCTGATGATCTGGATGCATTTGGATTTATCGGTGTTTACAGGTATACAGAAATTTACCTGATGCGTGGAATTCCTTTTGAAGACCTTGGATTGAAAATTATTGCGAATCTATCTGGCAGATTTCGTCATTTCATTTCAAATTGTACGGGAATGGACCAGGTGATTTCCACTTTTATTCAAAAACATCATGAAATCGAGAATTTCTTCCGGATTTATAACCTGCAAATCAGGAAACTGGAAAGCGGAGAAGGAGAATCAAAATCTGGCCCTTTGGCTGTTGTAAAGCAAATCTATCGATTTACCCTAATGGATTTTAAAAGTATACCTGAGGTTTGTGATCATGTGCTGGAAACGGAAAAGGATATTTTTTTCAGGGAGTTTTTTACCAGTTTGAAAGAACAGGCGGGTGGATGAGCAAAGAAGCTGTGTAACGATTCCGGAACTTTCTGCATAAGGTGTTAATAAAAATGTGTGTTAACATCTCGGCATCCTGTAATCACTCTGTTTTTTGCCGGGCCCGGTAAATATCAGATTTAGGCTCTGATCCGGATTTCCCGGATTACAGAACACTGAAATGACCGGTTTAGCCGGAATAATGAAATTAAAAACGGAATATTTTCCTGTCCGCATTTTTTCATGAAAAACACTATTTTTGCATCAAATCTCATAAAAATGAATAAACTCTCCCTGCTGGTCCTCATTTTATTTTACTTTACTTTAGCCCTGCATTCCCAACCCGAGTTAAAATACGAAGATAACCAGACACTTAGCTGGAAAGAGGCTATTGAATTTTATACCAGCCTGGATAAAAACTATGATAATTGTAAATTGACTGTTGCGGGCGAAACCGACTCCGGAAAACCCTTGCATTTGTTTATTATCTCCGGTAACAATCAATTCGATGCCGGTGAAGTAAAAGCATCCGGAAAGGCCGTAATTCTTATAAATAATGGAATTCATCCCGGAGAACCCTGTGGTGTGGATGCCAGTGCTAAATTTGCCAGGGAAATACTTGAAAATCCTGAAGAATATTCTGATATGCTAGATAGCCTTGTGATTTGTATAATACCCGTTCTGAATGTTGGAGGGGCTCTGAACCGGGGAATGTATCACCGGGCAAACCAGGATGGTCCGGTTGAACACGGATTCAGAGGCAACTCCACGAATATGGATTTAAACAGGGACTTTATCAAACTGGATACAAAAAATGCCAGATCCCTGGTGAAAATTATGAGGGAATGGAATCCGGATGTATTAATTGACACGCATACTTCCAATGGGGCTGATTACCCTTATGCCATAACATTAATTGCAACCCAGAAAGACAAATTAAATCTGCCCGCCGGTACTTTCCTGTATGAAGAAATGCTACCGGATCTTTATGATGAAATGAGCAAGACTCCCTACGAAATGACCCCATATGTGATGAGCATGGACAGGAAAAATCCAAAAAATGGAATTGTTGCCTTTATGGATTATCCCAGGTATACCACGGGATATGCTTCCCTTTTTAACACGATTGGATTCACTGTTGAAACGCATATGTTTAAACCCTTCCGGGACAGGGTCCTTTCAACCTATCATTTTTTACGGGTAACTTCGAAATACATGGCCGGAAATAAAACTGCGATCAAAATTACACGCGCCCTGGCTAATGAGGCCCTCAGGCAAAAAAAGGATTTTGTGCTTCAGTGGAAACTGGATACTACAAAATATGAGATGTTTGACTTTAAGGGATATGAAATTAAAAACAGAACCAGTAAAACTACAGGACATCAGACTTATTATTTCGACCGTAATGATTCATGGGAAAAACCCGTGAAAATCTATAATAATTATTCTGCTGAAAAAAGCATACGGACACCTGATTTTTATATTTTACCGGCAGCATGGAGCCGGGCCGTTGATCTGATGAAAGTTAATAATGTGGAAATGCACAAACTGAAAAAAGATACCTTGCTTGAAGTTGAGTATTACTATATTGAAGATTTTAAAACCTATCCTGAGGCCTACAACGGGCACTATTTTCATTCCGGTACAAAGATCAGAAAGGAATCAGGAAAATTAAATTTTCTGTCAGGCGATTACCTTATACCGCTTAACCAGCTCGCCAATGAATATATTGTCCAGGTACTGGAACCTGAGGCAGTTGATTCATGGTTCAACTGGAATTTTTTTGATTCCATACTATCCAGAAAAGAATATTTTTCCTCCTATGTTTTTGATGAAAAGGCAGGAGACATTCTTTCCTCTGATCCAGATCTTAAAAAAGATTTTGAAGCAAAAAAACAAGTGGATGAAGAGTTTGCAAAAGATCATTATGGACAGCTAAGATATATTTACGAGCGTTCAGAATACTCTGAAAAAACCTATAAAAGATACCCTGTTGCCCGCTTTTACCTGGATAAATAATTATGAAAAAGATTGACTCCTATTATAACCCTGAGTTTTTTAAAAAGCAATCCGGAGAAGTAGTTGATATTTTAAGCAAATATCTTGAATCGGTCTGGAAAATTGATGGAAAATTACCAGCATATCCTCACTCGGATCCGGAACAGCTTTCTAAAAAGTACTCTGAAATCTTAAGGGATAAAACCAGGCTGGAAAGTTTACTGAAGGAGGTTTTGGCAGATTCAAATCACCTCCATCACCCGGGATATATTGGTCATCAATGCACCTCTCCAAATCCTTTGGCAGCAATTACAGCTATGGCCGGAGGACTATTAAACAACGGGTCAGCAGTTTACGAAATGGGCCCTGCGAATACAGCCATGGAACGCGCTATTGCCAGATTCTTCGCACAGGAGTTTGGATTTTCCGGATTGGCAGACGGAATCTTTACTTCCGGGGGAAGCCTGGGCAACTTA
>CBDUPM010000376.1:0-3549 GCA_965369105.1 uncultured Bacteroidales bacterium
TCCGTTCTGGCAAGTAAAAACTCTGCCCCGGTACCCAGTCCGAATTGCAAACTATCGAGCATCCCTGCTATACAGGCCAAAACGGTAGTCCCGTGAGTGTTGTAGTGATAAACATCTTTATCATCGTCAACAAAATCATAAGTTGCTATAATTCTACCACTTT
Organism: uncultured Bacteroidales bacterium; assembly: GCA_965369105.1. Classification (GTDB taxonomy): domain Bacteria; phylum Bacteroidota; class Bacteroidia; order Bacteroidales; genus JAGLSB01. Next base: position 164 of record CBDUPM010000376.1, read on the forward strand.
TATGAAGATGTCTGAATATTTCGAGACTGTCAACATTTGTGAAACCAATATCAAAAACAGCAATCCGGATTCCTTTTCCATCAATTCCTTCCTTTATAAACAGGTCTCCTCCCATCGATTCAACCTGATTTTTCAGGATATCCATATATTTTGGATTCACATCCAATTCCTCTTTACCTGCAATGCTTAGTTTTGATTGTATTGGTTCCACAGAGGAAACAAATTCAAGGTCCTGTAGAGCTTGCAATTCTGATTCACTGGTGTTTATGGAAACTGCGTTCAACCACCTGCTGACGGTGGAGATATTTCCATACTCCCCGACTCTTTCAATATATTCTGTTTTTACGGGAAGGTCGCTGAACTGAACCAGGGGAATCCCATTTCGTTTTCTTTTCTCCAGGGTATGATCATCAAAATACAAAAAGGGATCAAACTTTACTTCCTCTTTATCTTTGAAAACAACCCAATACTTTTCCTGTGCATTTAGCTTCAATGGCAGAAATAAAATAAGGGAGACAGCAAGGAAATAATGGAATTTTCTTATCACAAATGAAATATTTTATTAAAAACTGGAAATATCATAGTTTAAAGATAACACCTTAATTAAAATATATGTTCAGTGTTTATAAAAGAATTAATATCAATTAAGTAGCTCATTAATAATTTTACCCTGCATGGAAACCGGTCTGGAAATATTTAAAAAATAGGCAATGGTTGGCATAAGATCTATAACGGATATTTCTCTTGAGATTTCTTCTCTTCCGATTTTCCAGCCATACAACACCAGGGGAACATGAGTATCAAAATTGTATGAGGATGCCTGTTCTTTCTCCAGACCTTTTTCTACCCATCCGGGAGTCAGGTGCAATATTACATCCCCGGAACGTTTTTGATTATAGGTTTTCTGGATTCTCTCAAAAGCTCCTGTAGTATAATTATTCTTCATTAAATTATCCGAAGTCAGTACATTGGAAACTCCTTCAAATTGAATCATAAATCGCGCTATTCTGTCCTGGAATTCAGATATGGATAGCTTGGAATCCTCAATCAAATCATGATTAAGAAAAATTTGTTTTGCATAATAAAATTTAATCCATTCCCCCTTTCCATAAATAATATTCAAATAGGATTTCAGCAGAGAAATTGCTGAATTATAATTAAAATAGCCGGAAGGTATTCTCTGATCCATTAAATAGGCCGGTTCATGAGCCATAGCATTTTCAGCAGTAAGATAAACCAATACATTTTCCATGCCTATCTGTTGATCCACAAAAGCTAAAAAGTGCTCCAGGTCCTTGTCCAGCCGGAGGTAAAGATCTTCCATTTCAACCGACCAGGAGGAATAACTGTTTCCCAGGTAACTTCCGGCCGCAAAATTCAGATGCAACCAATCTGTTGTTTCATCCGCCCCCAGATTCTCCTCAACCAAAGAGCTTATAGCCAGATCTTTAGTATAAGTATTTCCAAAGGGAACTTGTTTTAATAGGGAGTAATCCTTCTCCTTTTTACTTATTCTTCCCAGGACCTCAAGAGTGTAGGGGAATTTTATTTGTCCTTTTATACCTGTTTCATAAGGATTTTCATCCTCAATACTTTCAATATAATCCTCCAATGGCAAAAGGGTTTTCCAGGTTTTTGTCAGATAGATATCCGCCAGTTTTTTCTCGTTAAAAGTATGAAGCCAGTCGGCTAAACTATCCACATAATAACTGCTTGTAATCCAGTTTCCGTTTTTATCATCATACCAATAACTCGCATTGGCTGTGTGTCCGCCACTTATTACAGCTGCTTTGGGATCAAGTGAAATAGAAATAACTTTCGATGAAAACTTAGAAGAGATTTTCAACTCGTCTGACAAAGTACTGTAATTTAAAGATGCCGGAGAATAGCGTCCCGATTCAAAAGATCCTCCCAGTGTTTCCACACCCGGATCATCAATGGAGAATTTTACCTCATTTCTGAGCCTGTCATACCAGTAATCAGAAACCATCCCATGCTCTGAAGGGTAGGCTCCGGTAACCAGAGTTGCAAATCCTGGAGAAGACTCTGCAATCAGATAATCATGATAAGCACTTTTGCAAACTGAACCACTGTTCAGAATACGTTTAAATCCGCCCTCACTGAATTTGTCCCAGTAACGATCGAGATAATCATATCTCATCTCGGAAACTATGATTCCGATTACGAGCTTAGGCTTCTCAGAAGGTATGGCCCGGTTTTGAGCGTTGATGTTTATGAAAGAAAATAAAATTAATGTGCTGAAAATAAATCTCATGTTAAATACTTTTTGAAAGAAGAAATAAAACACCTATTCCAAGGCTCAGACTGATTATAATATTTAATACAGCCATCCACAAATTCCCGGATCTTAATAATTCAAATATTTCATAGCTAAAAGTTGAAAAGGTACTGAAACCTCCACAAAATCCAATTATCAGCAGAGCTTTCATGTTTGTGGATACATCGAATTTCTCTGCTGATAAAAACACGATTATCCCAAGAATTATTGTACTGACTATGTTGGACATTAATGTTGCTACAGGATTTACATGCTGAAAATTGGAGGTAATCATCCTTGAAAATGAAAAACGGGTCACACTGCCCAAACCACCCCCTATGAAAACTGCCAGGATTGTATTCATGAATAAAAAATTTGTCAAAAGTAAGAAAAATCGGGACAAAACTCAGCTGAAATGAATTACTTAATAAAGGAGAGCTCTACTTTATTTTAACGACCTTAAAAAAGCGAATTTAGTTTTTAAAAGCTAATTGAATAAAGATCATATTACTGCCAAAATCATTGATTAAATCTATCTCCCTGAAGCCCTCTTCAATAGCATAAGACCGGTTGAACAGTAATCGACCGTTCAGATCATAGATTCTGACCAGCATCGTCTGCGCTTCAGGATTTTCTATAGAAAGTATCAATTCGGAATTATAAGGATCAGAACTAAGTCTTACATTAAGTTCTTCATATTCCTCAGGTACAGGTACTAATTGTATTTCCAGATGGGTCTGCATATAGTCATTAACTTCCACATTGAAAATATTTTTCTGAAGATACCCGTCCTTTTGGACAATGAAATTATAGACACCTTCCTTCAGATATCGGGTAAAAAAGCCATTCTTTTCCGGATCTGAAAAAACCTCTGAATTTAGTTTATCATATCCGGGTATACTTATTTCAGCCTCCAGCGCTTCACCGGTCAATGAATCGGTAACATAGCCATGAATACCGTACCCGGCCTGCCTGATATAGTTGATAAGACTGCTTTTATTAGCTGACCAAAGTTGGAAAATCAAAGACTCCTGAGGAGTTTTGGTGTTGGATAGTTCAATGGTAACTTCCCTTCCCCTCAAAAAATACGTAACATAATCCTGTCTCC
>CBDUPM010000377.1:0-3533 GCA_965369105.1 uncultured Bacteroidales bacterium
GAAAGTGGTAAAGGAAAACCTCTATATAAAGCATATAGTCCGGTACCAATATTATTACCAGGAGAAATGACGAGTACCAGAATTGAACCCGGAAAGAGCTTATATGCGAAAGTTGCTCCTGCTGTCGCTCAGGAAGGTATTGTGGATGCGGGCATCTGGATAGGATATGCCTGGGCGGATGCACCAAGAAACCATGCCGCGGTTATGGTGGTTGGTGATGACAGGAATAAGGTAAGTTCAACGGCTGAAAACCTGGCAAAAAGCTTCTGGGATGTCCGTCATGAATTTGAGTTTGTGGCACCCGTTGCTTCCCTTAAAGAAAGTCTGGATATGGCTGTAAAAAGTAAGAAAAAGCCTTTTATCATAAGTGATATGGGTGATAATCCCACTGCCGGAGGTGCCGGTGATGTAACCTGGACCCTGACCGAGATCCTGAACAGACCCGAGTTTAAATCTGCTGAAGGGCCATCTCTTATTTACGCATCTATTCCCGGATTTGCCTTTGTCAACCATGCGGTTAAATTGGGAGTGGGTGCTGAAATTAACGCATATGCCGGAGCCATGGTAGATGCCAGATTTTCTCCTCCCATTCTTTTAAACGGTACTATCGAAGCTATAAAACATGGTGACAGGCATGCTGAAACTGAAGTGGTTGTCAAAGTGGGAAGTGTCTCGGTTATCGTTACCAAAAAACGAAAACCCTATCACCATGAATCTGATTTTACTGATCTGGGCTTAGATCCGCGAAATACAGATATCCTGGTAGTTAAAATTGGCTACCTGGTTCCTGAACTGTATAATATCAGAGGGGATTGGGTGATGGCACAAACCCCCGGAGGAGTCGACCAGGACCTGGAACGCTTAGGATATAAATATATCAAAAGACCTGTTTTTCCGCTGGATAAGGGTATGGAAGAACCCGATCTCAGCGTGAGATGGGTGCCCCTTTCAAATGAAGAATAGAATTGATTTTTTAGACTATCCTTTCCATTGATGAACAAGAAAATGAAAAGATTAGCAATTTTTATACTTTTTTTGTAATTTCAGAATTAAATTCCAGCTACTGTATGATACAAAACCTGTCGGGAAAGAAAGCTCCGGTCCTAATCAAAAAAGCCTCCGGGGAAGTTGAAGAATTTTCTACCGAAAAGCTGGAACGCTCCCTTTTAAATGCCGGGGCAAAAAAAGATACGGTTTATGAAATTGTCAGTCATATTCATGACTGGATCTATCCCGGTATAAGCACTAAAGCCATTTATTCAAGGGCTTTTTCCCTGTTGCGCAAGGAAAAAACTTCCTCATCCCTGAGGTATAAACTGAAAAAAGCGATCCTGGAAATGGGCCCAACCGGATATCCCTTCGAAGCTTTGATTGGAGAGCTATTTCACAGGCAGGGTTTTGAAATTGAGGTGGGCATTATTGTCGAAGGTCATTGTGTTAGTCATGAAATGGATGTTATCGCTTCAAAAGATCAAAAAATGAACCTGGTTGAATGCAAATATCATAAGGACCAGGGCAGACATGTAAGCATACAGGTGCCTTTATATGTAAAATCCCGTGTGGAAGATATCGTCAACAAAAGAAAAGAAAATCCAGATTATAAAAATTATTCATTTAAAGCCTGGGTAGTTACCAATACCCGGTTCTCAGAAGATTCCATAGGATATGCCAGCTGCAGCGGAATGGAATTATTGGGATGGGATTACCCGAATGGTAATGGCTTAAAAGAAAGGCTCGAAAAATTTAGCATCTACCCTGTAACCGTACTTAATAACCTTACTATCAAAGAAAAGCGCCAGCTTATGGAAAAAGGAATTGTAAGCTGTTCTCAACTTTCTGAAAAGAAAGAAGTCCTGAAGGAATTAAATATGAATCCCAGGAAATATAAAAATCTGCTAAAAGAACTTCCTGATATCATTTCCTGATTTACCCCTGAATAACTTCCTGACTACTCCATAAACGGACTTTGACGAAAATCCTCACCTTGATTTAAGAATCGTTCCTGCAAAGCGATTTTAAAAGGATTATTTCATAAGAAGAATATTTCTCGCAAAGGTACGCAAAGGGGATCGCAAAGGTGCGCAAAGAATAAAAAAGAGATTCAGAGCCCCCCACTTTGCGATACTTTGCGGGCACTTAGCGGGACTTTGCGAGAACTACTACTCTTCAAAAATTGTTTCACGCAAATTTGTCCGAAGAAAAATGAACAGATTCGAATAATAGTAGATTAGTTTTTCTTTTCTGTAGATCATTTCATTGCGTTTATAGATATTTCTTTAAAAACAGGAAACTCAAAGCTAGTTTTGAAACAAATTATTTTAGATGAATATGTCAACATTTAAGATCAGAACCGGCTTCCTCTTGGTTTTCAACATATTGTTTTACAATCTCCTTAATGCTCAAACCGTCGATAATGATTTTCAATTACGATCCGAATTAAATCTGGGCTTTGATCTTGGAAAAAATCTGGAGCTTAGCCTCACCCCGGAGGTAAGGTTAAATGAAAGTCTGAATATTCAGAAGTACATGCTGGAAACAGCACTGACTTATAAAGCTGTCAAAGGACTGAACTTAAAGGCCGGATACCGCCTGGTTGTCAATCCGCGTGAAACCAAATCCACGGAATATTTAAGCCGGATAGCCTTATCTGCAGAATATGGTAAAAAATTTGACAGGTGGAAACCCTACATCAGGTTCAAATACAGCAATTATACAGAAGATGCTCCAAACACTGATTTCCTCAGGTACAGGGCAAGGCTAAAGTATAATATCAAAAACAGTAAAATCACCCCCGAGATCAGTGCAGAAGCATATCATGATTTTTCCGCCGGAAACTTCTACAAAATGCGCTATTCCTTATCGACAAAATATAAACTCAATAAGAATAATGATATTGAATTGGGCTATAAACTCGATTATTATCTTCAGGAGAACAGAAATAAGCATATCATAAATCTTGGATACCATTATAATTTTTAATTATGAAATACAATAAAATCTCAGGCCTTTTTTTACGAGGTATATGGATAACTATATCTTTGCTTACAGTTAGCTGCAGGGAAGATATTACCTCAGAAGAAAACGATCCGGATGTTTTAATAGAGGTGGATATGCCGGACTGGTCGGAAGAAACACATGGCAGTTCCACTGAGCCTGATTATAGTGTTGTTTTCAACCAGGATAAGGTTCAGAGGATAGATATTGTTATTGATTCCGAGAATTGGGACATTATGCTTATTGATCTGCAAAACATCCTGGGCAGCACCGGGGGAAGACCGGAAAGCAAAAAAGCCATGTCGGAGGGAATGTCTTTACCCCCTCCTCCTCCCCTTGCAGGTAATGATACGGATCCAATAGTTGAAATAGGAGCTCCTCCGATTGATGTTCCTCAGGATCAGGATTATGACCCGGTTTGGGTTTCCTGTAACCTTGAATTTACTGATCTGGAATGGTATAAAGTGGGAATACGCTTCAAAGGGAACTCCAGTTTATCTTCAGCTTACAGGGCCGGGATTGGCAAACTTTCATTTAAA
>CBDUPM010000378.1:0-3527 GCA_965369105.1 uncultured Bacteroidales bacterium
TTTTTTGAGTGGTAATGGAAGGATGTGTGCCGGTTTGAATCGCGTATTGTTCAGCAGGAAGTCCAAATGCATCCCAGCCCATGGGATGGAGGACATTGAAACCTTTCATTCTTTTATACCGGCTTACAATATCTGTGGCGGTGTAACCCTCAGGGTGACCCACATGCAGGCCTGCACCTGACGGGTATGGGTACATATCCAGTACATAGTATTTATTCGGATTGGATAGATCATCTGTGGTTTTAAAAGTTTTATTTTCTTCCCAGAACTTTTGCCATTTCTTTTCCATTTCTTATAATCCATTTTTTTAAGGACACAAATATAGAAATAAGCATAAGAATTAGGAAGATGTTTGGTGTTTAATCCCTTTTTTATTCTGCAGAATAATACATGACCGGTTGCACGGATCTTGTTCAGGCCTGCTTTATTTTAACAACCCCTTTCCGATAGGCCTCCAGCAACCGGTTCAAATCTTTGACCTGTTGTTTAATATGAAGACCTATATCGGTATCTCCAACGCGGATTCTTTCGCTGGCATGTTCTATCATATTTCTGGTTGAAACGATATCATCTTCATCTTCAATTGCCTTTCGTTTTGATTCGAAGGGTGCATGTTCAGCAAGAATTAAATTGTATGAATCATATATTAATGTATAACCGGCAATTCCTGTTACTTTTTGATAGGGTTTAGCCATTCCTCCGTCAATCACAAACAATTTCCCTCCTGCTTTTACCGGGCTTTCCCCTTTGGAAACTTTAACGGGAACATGACCATTTATAATATGAGAAACTTCCGGGTCCAGCCCGAATTCTGCCAATATACGATTACAGGTTTCCTGGTCATCCCTTAAATTGTAGTAAGGATTTCTCTCTTCATAATGAGATTCCTTATCATCCAGAAAATAGCGTTCGAAGGTTGCCATTTTCTTTTTCCCAAATAGCGGAGAATCTGCTCCGCACCAAAGAGACCACATATAATCCCGGTCCTTGCTTACTTTTTCGCGGTGCTCCCTGTTAAAATAGGCCCGTCTGCAAATAAGGTCATACTGATCAAATAATGCCTTTCCGCTATACTTTTTTCCATGAAGGATAACTTTCTTAAAATTACCCTTTTTATCGAGCGGAATACAGCCGTGATACAGCAAATTTGAATTATAGCACAGGTATGTCCCTCCTTTGGTAAAAAGCGTTTTAACATGTCTTTGAAGCTTTTCACAATTCAGGAAAGAAAAACGTAATTTCTCTGCCAGCTCAGCTTCCTCAGTGGTCAGTTTATATGGATTTGCCGGATCGACCGTGGGAAATAATGGATCTATTAATTCCAGTTCGCGTCCATCCAGTGTGATTGTACCTTTTTGGTAATCAATTTTATCCAGCAAGAGGCGGTCTTCCATACCCAGTTCGGGATTTCTTTGTACAATTTCACCGATTAGTTTCGTCTCTATTATGGTGATGGCCTTGTGCATTTTACTGATAAGGCTGATGTGAGTGGAGCCAAAATTTTCCTCTGGAGTATTTACCGGAATAAATTGTTTACAGGGATCATCGCTATAATACTTCATGGCAAAAGTTGCCAGGGGCATCAGGTTAATGCCATAGGCATCTTCCAGTGTATCCAGGTTGTCATAGCGGGCGCTCATTCGGATAACCGCAGCAATGCTCGGCCGGATGCCCGTAGCTGCCGCCATCCAGACAATGTCATGATTTCCCCATTGTATATCCACTGAATGATGATTTTGAATCACATCCATCACTTTATCAGCATAGGGTCCCCGGTCAAAAATATCTCCAATAATATGGAGGCGATCTACCAGCAGGCGTTTTATAAATTTGCTGAGTGCAATAATAAAATGCCCTGCACGGTCTACTTTAATGATAGATTTAATAATACTGTCAAAATATTTTTCTTTTTTAGCAATATGTTCATCCAGGAGCTCATCTATAACATATGCAAAATCAGGGGGCATGGCCTTTCTGACCTTTGACCGGGTATATTTATCGGCAGAAACCCTTGCAACCTGAATTAATCTGTGAAGTGTGACCGCGTACCAATTCTCAATATCTTCCTCCTTTTTCACAATTAATTCCAGTTTTTCTTCCGGGTAATAAATAAGGGTTGCCAGCTTATTTTTTGCCTTTTCACTGAGGGTGTGCTGATACACCACATCGATTTTTTTCCGAACCATCCCGGATGCATTTCTTAAAATATGGCTGAAAGTTTCATATTCCCCATGGATATCGGTCAGAAAATGTTCGGTTCCTTTCGGAAGATTTAATATGGCCTCAAGATTGATAATTTCAGTACAGGTAGCCTGAACGGTTGGAAACTCCTGTGCCAGCAGATTCAGATACTTTAATTCATCCTCGGAATAGTTATGAATATGTAAACTCTTATCTGTATAATCCATATGTTTATCTTTAATAAGTTATTAGCCTTACCGGTCCTGATAATCCTGATAATTCCAGTTCCTTTTCATCTTTCCGCGGAGGATTGGTCGTACATGTTTTCTTTTCAGCTTCAGTACGGCTGTTATCATAAATCAACTGGTTCCTCCATGTATTGGTTACTTTTATTTCTAGCAGATTTTTGCCTTCCTTAAGCTTACCCGTCAGGTCAAAAGTAAATGGCGGAGCCCACCTAACCCCTATCTTCTCACCATTACACCAAAAATCGGCAATATTGGCGACATTTCCTAAATCAATGTAAACTTGCTTATCATTTTTAGTATAACTGATTTCTTTAGTATATGTAACAGTGCCTGAATAATGACGAATTGCTTTATCCTTGATTTCTGTTAATGGTTTTATCATTAGCATATTATAGCTGGAGGGAGCATCCCAACCTTCCTCAAACCTAAGGATCCAGTTGTCATTTAATAATTTCTCATGAACATCCAGCATTTGCTTTTCTATGGTCTTATCTTCTTTTGTGAATGAATAAATACCTGATTGTGAAGCCAAAACAGCATTTTCAGTTAAAACAAGAGTCGGAATAGAATCAGGATTATGATGCATTCTGTACCAGGAAGTTTTTGTGTCCAGAATGGTGTGTTCATTAAATTCTACTTTTGTATATTCCGGTTCCTTTTTTCCTTTAGGGAAAACAAGGATAGCACTGCCGCTTGGGGCAAATGATACCGAAACATTTATCCTCTCTTTATCCTTACTCCAAACCCTGGCTAAGCTCTGAGCACCGGTAAATGGGTCCCAAATTTCCGGGTAAGTATTTTCCAGTTTAAAGCTTATGCTAAGGTCGAGCGGATCAGGACAGGTGGAGCTAATAAAGTAAATATCCGCTTCATCTGTTTTACGATGGATCCAGCTAAGGGGTAATTCATTTGCTACAATTACATCCGGGGGAATATTTTCAGAGTTTAATACTTCCATGAGTGATTTTCCCCAGTAAACCCTGCCCTTTCCAAACTGATTAAATCCACCCGGACTTTCTCCCCATAGTTCATCTGCAATTTTCCTGAGTTCCTTTTCATCTTCTTCATCATCCATAAGACTTGGTGATTTAACGGGTT
>CBDUPM010000379.1:0-3526 GCA_965369105.1 uncultured Bacteroidales bacterium
CATCCAGGAAGGTGTTTCCGTATGCATCGTACATATATTGAAATGCCGACTTTTGCATATAAACCGGAGTTTCATAACTGACAGACAAAATGGGGCTGATGTGCTGATGTCGTTTTTCAATTACCTTTTTCACAGCAGGAGGCTTTTCCGCATCAAATCCGGCGGCTGCCCTAAACTGGTTCTCAGCATAAACCGGGTTGATGCTTAGCCAGCGGTAGAGTAACTCCCATGCCGGTTTTTTACTTACCAGCCGATAGGAGTTTTCCGGATTTACCCTTTCGGCATGCGCTGAATTACAAACACTGGTTACCAGTCGGGCGGCAACCAGGTAGTATAAAACTTTCAGCTCTTTTTCCTCCAGGGCTAGCTTTTCGTGATAGGATTTTATGATGAAAGTTGCCCATTTTACGGGATCCTCTTTACCCAAACAGGCATAGGCAATGGCAATGGCTAATTCATTGATAAGAAATGAATGGGCCAGGTCACCAAAATCAATAATACCGGAAATAGTTCCATTCGTTACCAGAAGATTCCATTCATTTGCATCATTGTGAATGACCTGCTTTCTCAAAGATGGAGCAATGGGTCTGACATTTTCTTCATATTGCATGAAGAAATACCTGGCTATGTTCCGGTCTTTTGCAGAAAGAATATCTACAAGGAATTTTTTATTCAGATCAAAGTACTGAAGATCCCATTCCCATTGCCTTGCCTGAAAGCTTTTATGGGAAAACCCCTGGAGTTTCAGGTCCAGTTGGGCAAGGAAAGTTCCTAAAGAATTGAAAAGTGTCTCGGAATGATCCACTTTTGCAAGGAATTCACCTGCCAGGAAAGACAACATCCTGCAGATTTGCTTTCTGCCCTCTATCTCCAGAATCTTAACATATGATTTATCCCTAAAGGGATAAGGAGCCGGATAAATATTTTTAATGGGGTCGTATAAATATAAAAGCGTCTCAGACTCTGCTTCTACCAGGTCCAATATCTCATTTGAAAAATCGTAGGTTTTGAATACAAAACTATCCTGCTCAGATTCAAGAAGGTAATTTGAATTATCGTAGGCATCTAATTTTTTTATTCCGATGACTTTCAATCCAAATTCTTTTTCTAAAACTGCATTCATTTCAAGGGGCATTTCAGGGCTTTGGAAACAGGGTTTATTATGAAATAACAGGAATCAAATAAGGAATGATTTCTGAGGACGTCTTCTACAAAAATACCGGAAATTTATTTATTTGGAGTAAAGGAACGGTAATTTGTCTTAAAGACCCGGTCCCATGTTGAAAAAGCTTTCTTTTTAGTGCCATCTTCATTAACAATTCCGGTACTTAGCCATAATTTACCTAAATCCTTTAGCTCTTCCGGAAAGGTTTCCCAAAGCTCGTTATAATCCCGATGTGCCCACCATATGATATAGAAATAGCTGTTATTCTGTGCATTCAGTATTAAAGTCTGAAGGTAATCATCCTGTTCCGATTGATTCCCTGGAATGAACAGATTAAAGGAATCCACCTCCAGATCTTCTGAAATATGGCTGGTTTCCGCAAATGCTATGGGTTTATTAATTCTTTCATGTAAAAAATCAAAGGCATCCTGGAAACCTTCCTTCGTGCTTAAGCCTTTGAAATAAGGATAAAAGCTGATGCTGGCAAAGTCCAGCTGATTCATATAATTTATCAATTCCTCAATATAGGAGAAGGGTTCCGGAACATCAGGCTTATATAAATTATGCAAAGTGACAGACTCTGAGATTTGCATGGAGGGAAATTCCTTTTTCATCCGGGGTCGCAAATTACTCATCAGCTTCTTATAGCCCTCCCATTTTTCAGGTGTATTTTTTAAGAGCTCATTGACTTCTATGGCAATTATAAAGTAAGCCGGATTCAGTTGTTCTCCTATATATTTAAGATGTTGAAAATAGGCTTCTTCTATTTCGGGATCATTAAACGATTGGTATTCTGGTATAGTTCCGTCATAATCAAATGCCAGTTCTTCCCTGGAGCTGTTCAGAAGGCTAACCGAAACAGTCAGATTCACACCTTCTTTCTTCCGGCTGGACCGGGATGCAATATCATCTGTAAATTCGGAAGGAAGAGGCAAATTGTTCATCCAGGCCTTCCATGGAATATTCGAATCGATATGTTCCGAATAGACATCAGAATTATCGTTAAGAAACTGATAGGTATTATTCACCGACTCTGCCGCAGGCGCATATGGCCAGGTGCTGAATCCCATCTTAAAATTCCTGGTTTCAAATTCACAGAAAAATTCCCCGGTTTCACAATTTTTCCCCGGATTATCGTTCTCTTTTTTACAGCCTGACAGAAAGCTAATAATCATAAAAACCGTAAGAAAATATTTCCAGTTTACAGTCATTACAGGATATCTTTTTAATTATAAATGCAATTCATTAACAGGAGCAAAAGTAATTCAGATTCTCAATAAACCCCGGAATCCCCTGGCTGCGTAGTATGATTCGGCTCCATTGTGATAAATAAATACCTGGTTGTAGCGAAAATCGCCAAAAACAGCCCCTCCCAGCTCCCTGATTTCAGCAGGTGTTTTCAACCAGCTGGATGTTTTTTGATCAAAATTTTCGAATTTCTGAAGGTACCTGTATTGTTCTTCCGTTAAGATTTCAATTCCCATTTGATCTGCCATATCCATGACACTATTTTGAGGCTTATTCGCTTTCCTTGAATTCAAAGCTTCCCGGTCATAACATAAACTTCTTCTTTCATTCGGACTTTCAGGGGAACAATCATAAAAAACATACTCCCCTTTTGGTTTATCAAAAGCCAGAATATCGGGTTCCCCCCCGGTTTTTTCCATTTCATTCAGCGACCAGAGTTTATTTCCTGAATTCTCAAGTTTTTTTTGAATTTCAAACCAATCGAGGCCTTTATGCCTGTGCATATTTGTCTCAAAACGGGATTTCAATATATCCATGAGTTCATTCTTTTCCCAGTCAGACAATTCCTTATTTTTTATCATTACACCTGATTTTTTAATTTAATAAGATTAATACATGGTATTGGGATTCTCAGAGGATTCCGGAATTTGTTGAATGGCATCCCAGTGCTCACAGATTTTTCCATTCTCATCAAAGCGGAAGAAGTCCATTGTTACATATTCATCGTTTCCCGGCCAGGTCTGATGAGTATGGAGAGCTACCAGGTCTCCTTCGCCAATACAACGGACAAAATCTATAGATTTTTCAGGATATTCCTTTTGCATTCTTTCGAAATAAAGAATGAAACCCTCCAGTCCATCCTTAACATCCGGATTATGCTGGATATAATTATCGCCAACATAAAGATCCACTGCCATGCGCGGATTCCCCTGGTAAGCCATTCTATAAAAGGCTATTGCGTTCTTTTTATTCTGACTGATATTCATTTCAATTTTTATAATTGCAATACAATAATAAATATTTTTATTATATCCCTCCGGGTATTAAATATTATTAACAGTTTTATAAACTCCGGTTTTAATCAAAGCCTTATTCATGTATAGCAAAGACTGC
>CBDUPM010000380.1:0-3521 GCA_965369105.1 uncultured Bacteroidales bacterium
ATTTACAGAAGCCCTTGTAGGGGCAACGGCTATTGATGCAACCGGAAATCCATATCCCGATGAAACGCATCAATTGTGTATGGATTCAGATGCGGTCCTGTTTGGAGCCATAGGCGATCCTAAATACGATAATGACCCCAAGGCAAAAGTAAGGCCTGAGCAAGGCTTGCTGGCTATGAGAAAAAAACTCGGTCTTTATGCAAATATCAGACCTGTTACTACTTTCAAGTCATTGATCCATAAATCACCTTTACGAAGAGATCTGGTTGAAGGTGCCGATTTCGTGGTAGTCAGGGAGCTGACCGGTGGTATATATTTTGGGGAACCTCGGGGAAGAAGTGAAGATCAAAATAAGGCTTATGATACCTGTGTTTACACAAAAGACGAAGTTAAAAGAATTGTTCAACTGGGATTTGAATATGCCAGGAAAAGGAATAAAAGACTTACTGTAGTGGATAAAGCAAATGTACTGGCAACTTCCAGGCTATGGCGTGAAACAGTTCAGGAAATGGCCCCTGATAATAAAGACATTGAGTTGGATTATATGTTTGTGGACAATGCTGCCATGCAAATCATTCAGTGGCCAAAGAAATTTGATGTCATGGTTACCGAAAATATGTTCGGCGATATTTTGTCAGATGAAGCAAGTGTGATAACGGGTTCACTGGGACTATTGCCATCTGCTTCTGTTGGAATTCACACCTCGGTTTTTGAACCGATTCATGGATCCTATCCCCAGGCTGCCGGAAAAGATATAGCTAATCCAATTGCTACCATTCTTTCAGCTGCTATGCTTTTGGAAGTATCCCTTAATCTGACAGATGAAGCACAGGCCATTAAGGATGTGGTTGACAGGTCGATGAATGAAGGGATTGTTACTGAGGATATTACAGAGGGAAAAGCATATAAAACATCAGAAGTGGGCAACTGGCTGGCAGAAAATCTTTAATACCTAACACTTTTCTGCCATTTCCCGGCCCTGTTTGATCCTGTCTGCCATTCCGATGCCTCCACGGAGATTTCCTGCTATATATAAACCGGGAAATTTCCTTTCGATTTCCTCAATGGCTTCATAACGAACTCCTGTTTTGATCCCATATTGCGGAATGGCTCGCTGGTAGCGGAAAATTCTCACTATATCAGGATTAAACGCCGGCAGTCCCATCAGTCCCTGAACCTCTGACCTTACCAGATCAAATAATTGTTCATCATTAAGTCCCGGAAGATCATTATTGGCCATCCCACCCAAAAAGCAGGTTAGCAAAGCACCTTCCGCAGGTGCCCGGTTTTTTAGAAATGATGAAGGAAACAGAATTCCTAAAATCTTCCTGTTTTCTTTTGAAGGGATTAAACCTCCAAAAGCCTTTATATCAATGCCTTCCCATTTTTTAAACCCAAGGGCAACTTCAGCTACCCTTGCATAAACCAGGTTGTCAATTTTCGAGATCAGATCCTTTTGGATAAAAGATATCATTTGTGCCAGCTGGTATGAACCTGTAGTGGTAATCACCTTTTCCGCAATTAAACTTATTTCTTTATCCCTGGACTCAAATTTAACTTCATACTTCCCGTCGGAAGGAATAATCTGTATGTCATTGCATAATAACTGTATATGCTCCTTACCAATGGCATTTCCAAGTCCTTCCACCAGTTTTCCCAATCCTCCCTCGGTACTGAAAACTTCACGGGTGGCTTTTTTTTGCCTGGGGTCTTTCTCTTTTCTGCTTTTCCTGATAGAACCCCCGATAAAACTGCCATATTCCTGTTCCAGGCGATATAATTTCGGAAGGGCATATTTCGGAATAAGGTATTCCGGATCTCCGGCATATACCCCTTTGATAAAAGGATCCACTGCATAATCGAGAAAGGATTGTCCCATCCGACGTTTAACCATTTCTGCAAGATTTTCATGTGGATTATTTCCTTTTTTTCTGAAGGGTTCAGCCAGAATTCTGAATTTATCTTTCCAGGTAAAAAGAGGAGTTTTAATTCCTCCGATCAGGGAGGAGGGAATGGCTTCCCATTTTCCGTTTTTCAAAATCAATCTTTTCTTTGCTTTTTGGTCAGCAATTTCAAGATTACAAAAACCTTCCAGGTCCTCAAATAATTCTGCTACTTCCGGATGACCAATTACCCCGGTATTTGGGCCGGATTCAAAGATAAAACCCTCTTCTTCAAATGAATTAATAACTCCTCCTACCCGGTCTTCCTTTTCAAGCAGTAAAAAATCGACACCTCTTTTTTTTAGATAAAAGGCTGTTACCAGTCCGGTTAAACCTCCCCCGATTACGATTACTTTTCCAGGCATCTTATATGGATTTTGAAAATTTCTTATTCGTATCTTTTAATTTCGGATCAAAGGCAGAGGCGATATTTCTAATGAAAAATTTCCCAGCTTCACTGATTTCAATTTTTTCCTCATCATACATTAACAGGCCATCTTCTGCAAATTCCTGAAGTCTTGATTCTTGAAAATCACTAATTTCGTAAAATTCATTTTTGGAAATTCCTGTTTTTGAAAAAAAGGAGCCCCAGTTCAAATAAAGATTACACATTAATTCATTTATTACCTCCCTGATTAGTTTTTCATCTTCATTTACTTGATAGTACTTCTCTACCGCCAGTTTCCCCTTACTTATTTCTTCTATATATTTTGAAACTCCTTTTGTATTCTGAAAATAACCTCCATCCAGCTGGGAAATGGAAGAAATTCCTGCTGCATAAACCTGCCCGGTTGTTTCCCGGGTACAATATCCCTGGAAATTCCTGTGAAGAGACTTGTTTTTAAGTGCAATATAAAGCTCATCTTCAGCTTTGGCAAAATGATCCAGACCGATAGATTTATAGCCGGCATCATTTAACCGGGCTGATGCATTTTCGAAAAGAAGAAGTTTTTCATCCGCATTCGGAAGATTATAGTTCTCTAACTTTTTTTGTGCCGGTTTTGCCCAGGGAACATGGGCATATGAAAATGTTACCAATCGGTCAGGATTGATTTCAATTGCTTTTTGTATGGTTTTATTAAAACTTTCAGGATTTTGTTCAGGCAAACCGTATATAAAATCCAGGTTCACCTTGAGACCTTCTTTTTCCCTTAACCAATCCACAATTTTTTCAATAGAAATATCAGGGATTTCCCGGTTTACTATATCAAGAATATCTTTTCTGAAATCCTGTATCCCAAGGCTGACCCTGTTAAACCCCGAAGAATGCAATGCTTTTATATATGATTTATCCAGACCTGCCGGATTGCACTCAATGGCAATTTCAGGCTTATCAATATATGTGAAATCAGCTTGAATCTGATCCATAACTCGTGTAATTTCTGATACCGGAATTGCATTGGGTGTTCCTCCTCCCCAATGGACCTGGGAAACTTTTCGGTCCGGACTCAGATGAGTTTTGAAAATTTTTAATTCCTGCCTTATGGCATTCATATAGGCCTGGATCGTTGCTTCATTCCTGAGCTTTATGGAATTGCATCCGCAATAATGGCAAATCTTATTGCAAAAAGGGATATG
>CBDUPM010000381.1:0-3508 GCA_965369105.1 uncultured Bacteroidales bacterium
CTCATGGCAAATGCAAATTTTCCTATAGGGCTTTTCGATTCGGGAGTTGGCGGACTCACAGTTGCTTCAGCAATAAAAGCTATACTTCCACAGGAGGAAATGATTTACTTCGGTGATACGGCTCATTTACCCTACGGAGATAAGTCCAAAGAAACCATTGTACAATATTCTATAGAAATCTGTAGATTTTTACTTTCCAGAAATTGTAAAGTGATTCTAATGGCTTGTAATTCAGCTTCTTCCAATGCGCTTGCTGAAGTAAAAGATTTTGTAGGCGATAAAGCCCTGTTAATCAACGTTATCGATCCGGTAATCGATCATGTTATTTCTGATGATAAGGTCAAAAAAGTAGGGGTAATTGGTACGAAAGCTACCATAAACTCGAATACATACCCGGATGGAATTAAAAAACACAGAAAAGACATTCTGGTCTCTGCCCTGGCAACCCCACTATTTGTTCCAATGATTGAAGAAGGATTTGTATTTGATGATATAAGCAATGCCATTATCAGATCATATCTCTCTAAAAGGGAGCTTTCCGAAATAGACAGCCTCGTTCTTGGATGCACTCATTATCCCATCATTGCGAATCAGATCAGCCGATTCTTTAATTTTAATGTTAATGTGATAGATTCTGCTAAAATCGTTGCTGAATATCTTCGTAAAGTTCTTAATGAAAATGATTTGTTAAGACTTTCCGGTTTACCAAAACACAAATTCTATGTTTCAGACCATACGGATTATTTTGAGATCATTGCTAAAATGTTTTTTGGAGAAAAAATCCACCTGGAAAAGATCAGTCTGACTGAAAATTATTAATCCCGGTACCAGTCAGCATAGAATAAATAATTATTTGCAATTTTTTCTATCATTTCTCTGGATTGTTCCGGATTAACCGATTTAATCCTTTTAGCTGGTACCCCGGCATAAAGGCTTCCCGGTTCCACAATTGTACCTTCCAATACCACAGAACCGGCAGCAATAATTGACCCTTCACCAATCACAACATGATCAAGAATTACCGAACTGATTCCAATCAGGCAATTCTTTTCAATCCGGGCACCATGTATGACCACATTGTGACCTACCGACACATTATCATCAATTTCCACGGTTGATTTCTGATACAGGGTATGAAGTATGGAATTATCCTGGATATTTACCTTATTTCCTATTCGTATAGAATTTACATCACCGCGCAATACCACACCAAACCAGATTGAACAATCATTTCCCATCTCTACATCCCCGATTACAACAGCATTATCGGCAATATAACAATTCTTGCCAATGGAAGGGGTAAAACCTCGTACCGATTTAATTATTCCCATATGAATTAAAAATTTAGGTCCAAAGTTAAGTATTTTCGGAATGATGCCGGAACCGGCTTGATAAATTCCGTCAAATTTGTTCTTTCTATAAATTTTAAGCAACTATTAAAGAAAGAATCCGTACAAATTAAAGGAGAGAACAGGAATGTAATTTAGGTCTGCAAAAAGTAAACCCGGTATCATTTTTTTAATGATTGCTATTTTTTAAATCTAAGGGATAAATTCAGGATAGAAAGTGGTTAATAACAACTAATAATTTACATATCTAAATTTATGATTATTAAAAACAAAGCATTAAGTTTGCTATGTTTAAGAAAATAAAAATATTATTAGGGGGAGCTTTTATTTAGTATAATTTTGTCAACAGAAAGCAATATGAAAGCTTTGAAATTTTGAAACAACAATGATGCATATAAGTCCTGCTTATGTGCATTTAATATATAAACACAAATTATTTATTCCTAATGGGAAATAAGCCAAAGATTGTTGAATTAGATGAGGTAGTTGTCAAGTTTGCCGGAGATTCCGGTGACGGTATGCAGCTCACCGGAAGCCAGTTTTCTGATACTTCCGCATTTATTGGAAATGACCTCTCCACCTTTCCTGATTATCCATCTGAAATCCGGGCACCTCAAGGGACAATTGCAGGGGTCTCTGGTTTCCAGGTTCACATTGGTCACAAGGATGTAAACACTCCTGGTGATAAAGCGGATGTGCTTATCGCTATGAATCCGGCTGCCCTCAAAGCGAATATGAAATGGGTAAAGGATCATGCAACCATCATAATTGATATTGATAATTTTGATAATAAGCATTATAAGAAAGCAGGATATATTGAGGATCCGCTTGGAGATGGAAGCCTTGAAGGATATAACCTTATAAAAGCTCCGATTACCCAGCTGACAAGATCCACCACATCCGAATTTGGATTGGATAACAAGACGGCAGATAAAACAAAGAATCAGTTTGTTGCCGGGATTTTGTATTTCCTTTTTAACCGGGATTTGAAAATAGGTGAAGATTTCCTTTCTGCAAAATTTGTTAAGAAACCCGAAATCGTAAAGGCAAATATTGCAGTTTTGAGGGCCGGATTCAGCTATGCAGAAACTATTGAGGCATTTTCCACAACCTTTCTGGTAAACCCGGCAAAAAATAAAAAGGGATTGTTCAGAAATATCACCGGAAATCAGGCTGCAGCATGGGGCCTGTTAGCCGCTGCTGAGAAATCCGGAATCGGACTATTCCTCGGATCATATCCTATTACCCCGGCAACGGAAATTCTGCAGGAACTTGCTAAAATGAAACACCTGAACGCTATTACATTTCAGGCCGAAGACGAAATTGCAGGTATTTGTTCCTCCATTGGAGCTTCTTTTGCTGGAAAGCTTTCTGTTACAACTACCTCGGGACCCGGACTTGCTTTAAAGGGGGAAGCCATAGGTCTTGCAGTAATTACTGAACTTCCCCTGGTTATAATTGATGTTCAGAGAGGAGGACCCTCTACCGGTCTTCCAACCAAAACGGAACAATCCGATTTGATGCAGGCTCTCTATGGACGAAATGGAGAAAGTCCATGCATAGTAATTGCAGCAAGTACTCCTGCAAATTGTTTCGATTACGCCTATAAAGCAGCAAAACTTTCCCTTGAACATATGACGCCCGTTATTCTTCTTACCGATGGATATCTTGCAAATGGATCCGAATTATGGCACATACCGGATGTTGATAAAATGGAAGAAATATCCACCATGAAAGTGGAAGATAATCATCAGAACTATTATCCATATGCCAGGGATCCGGAAAAACTATCCAGGCTTTGGGCAATTCCCGGTCAGAAAGGAATGAGGCATCGCATCGGAGGATTAGAAAAAGCAGATGTTACAGGTGAAGTTTCACATGATCCAATGAATCACCAGGTAATGGTGGAAATAAGACAGGAAAAAGTGGACAGGGTTGTAAATTATATTCCTGAACAGGAAATTATGGGTGAAGCAAAAGCTGACCTTCTTGTCATTGGATGGGGTGGGTCATTCGGTGCCCTGTATACAGCTGTTAAAGAACTTCAGGAAGAGGGGTATTCCATTAGCCTGGCTCAATTCAATTATATTAATCCTCTCCCAAAAAATACTGAAGAGGTATTGAAAAACTTTAAGAAGCGGATTGTTTGTGAACTCAAT
>CBDUPM010000382.1:0-3501 GCA_965369105.1 uncultured Bacteroidales bacterium
CGTATTCTTTACGCAGTTTAGGATCTTTTATAAGCGTTTCCACCCTGGCAGCCAGTTCTTCCAGGTTGTTTTTTTCAACCAGTAAACCGGAATAATTATTATTGACAATTTCATTGGAAGAATTAATATCAAATGCAACTACGGGCGTTTCTGCTGCCATTGCCTCAACAAGCACATATCCAAAACCTTCATAAACAGAACTAAGAACGAAAATATCAATGTTTCTGTTAAAACTTCTGATATTATCTACAAATCCGAGGAATTCAACTTCATTTTCGACACCCAGGGATTTAGCATATTTAACAAGTTTTGATCGTAATTTACCTTTACCGGCAATCAGTATTTTAAATCTATAATTTTTCTCCTTCAATATTTTAGCCAGTTCAATTAAAGTGGTTTGCCCTTTTTCCTCCGATAAACGGCCCGCATTTCCTATTATAACCTCTCCTGCCTTTCTTTCATAAATGGGTGTATCATCCAGATTATCATATTCTTCCAGATCAATTCCGTTGTAAATAATATTTATCTTGCTTTTCGGAATCAGTTTACTGTTATTCTGTAAGATGGTCCGCATGGTTTCTTTGGAATTGGCAATTATCTGGGTGACCACTTTCCGGTATAAATAGCGGTTAAGAAATGTATTCCTTATGGCTATGGCACTTCCCCTTCTGTAAATAATCTTCTTTACACCTGCCAGTTTAGCAGCTATACCTGCAGCCTTTAGATCCGTAGATAAGTTTATGATAATGGTTCCGACTTTTTCTTCCTTAAAAAGTTTATATAAGCTGTACATCTTAAAGGGATTCAAAAAGGACAGGTTAGAGATCCGTACAGGGAAAAAGCTAATTTTATTTCGCTTTGCCCGTTTTGCCAATTCGCTGTTTGGATGGGTTACCAGGAATGCTTTATGTTCCTTTTTTAAAAGCTCAGAGGATACATCCAAATGCCAGCGTTCTCCCCCACCCCATGAAACCACTGAGTTAAAGAAACAAATCCGGTCCTTCTCTGCAAGGCTTCTTTCTCTCCTAAGGTTGCGGAGTTTAGAATATTTCAGAAATGTTTCATGAGAAGAATTTACACTGATCACCAGGCCGTAAAAACCATCCAGAAATCCAAGCTTTATTATATAATCCCTGAATAACCTCCATAAGGGATGAAGAAATATCCTGAAATAATTTGCTTTCCTGTCCTCTTGAAGATAAGCTTCAGCTACAATAGAGGAAAACTTATTTATCTGGTCAATGTGCTCATTTATTGTATAATAGGAATAATGTAACAAATCTCCTCTCAGGAATTTCCGGGTTGAGCCTTTATCCTGCTTGAACTTATCGTGCGGATTTATTCCTCCCCATTTTCCCTTGCGGGAATCCCATAATCTCAATTTTCGTGCGGGATACCAACTTGTATGACGTATCCATTTTCCGCAATAATTTGTTAATCGATTAAAATAATATCCATCATATTTCCAGTTATTTTTAACCTCCTTAATTGATTCTTTGAGTTCATCCGATAAGACTTCATCGGCATCAAGTGATAGGATATGCGGATATTTGGCTTGAGTGATAGCCCAGTTTTTTTGTTGGATATGGCCTTCAAAAGCATGCCTGATAAATCTGCCACCCAGGGATTTAACAATTTCTTCCGTTTTATCGGTTGAAAATGAATCCACAACGACTATATCATCGGCAATATCGATAACCGATTCCAGGCATTTACCTATATTTTTTTCTTCGTTGTAGGTTATTACTACGACTGATAATTCTGGCATATTATTCAATTAAATAAACCCGTTTAACTCTTTGTGAAATGCCGGTTAAAACTTCATAACTAATGCTATCCATTGCTTTTGCCAACCGGGTAACTGAAAAACCATTTCCAAAAATAACCACTTCATCGCCTTCCATGGCATTGGTATCTGTGAGATCCACCATGGTCATATCCATACAAATATCTCCAATGGTTGGAATTTCAATCTTTCCACATAAAAATTTTCCCTTACCATTTCCAAGAGACCGGGGAATTCCATCTGCATATCCAACCGGAAGGGTCCCTACCCTGGTTTTGGTTCTCAAAATCCCTCTTCTTCCATAGCCTACCCTATCCTCCTTATCCAATTCCCGGATCTGTGTTATCGTCGTTTTAAAGAGGGAAACTTCTGTAAGCTGATCTTTATATTTATCACTTATCCCATACAAACCAATTCCCAGTCTTACCATATCAAAAGCAGCTTCAGGAAATCTCTCAATTCCGGGGGTATTCAAAATATGACAGAGAAATTCTTCACCCGTATATTCAGCTATCCGCTTGGCTGTATTCTGAAATAATTGAATTTGTTCCAGTGTAAATGTATCCTGATCAGGATCATTTGCGGCTGCCAGGTGTGAAAATACCGATGCAATTTTAAGGGATCCATCTTTTAATTCGGGCAGAAAATCTCCGGGATCGCCGGCATCAAAACCGAGACGGTGCATTCCGGTATCTATCTTAATATGTACCGGCCATGATGAGATGGCATGACTTTTCAGGTGAGCTTTGAAATCCTTCAAAATCCTCATATTAAAAATTTCCGGTTCAAGATTGTACTTTATCAGAAAGTGAAAATCCTGCTTTTCAGGATTCATAACCATTATGGGCAGATGAATTCCTCCCTGGCGAAGCTCCACTCCTTCATCCACATAGGCCACTGCTAGATAGTCTACTTTATTATACTGAAGTATGGAAGCAATCTCATAACCCCCGCTGCCATAAGAAAATGCCTTAACCATAGCCATTACTTTGGTTCCGGGCTTAAGGAGTCCCTTATAAAACCGATAGTTATCCAAAAGAGCATTTAGGTTGATTTCCATAATAGTCCGGTGGGTCTTTTCCTGCAAAAGGTCTGATACACTTTCGAAACTATATTTCCGGCTTCCCTTCAGTAAAATAATTTCGTCCCGGAAACTATGATTCTTCAGCTTGCTGATAAATGTATCGGTATCAGGATATACAAACCAATCCTGAGGAATATCTTTAGAGTATTTTGTGAAGGTCTCTCCAATTCCTATAAATTTATCCGGGCCCCTCTCCTTAACCAGTTTTATGATTGCATCTATCAATTCTTTTCCCCTTTTTCCGCTCTGGAGAATGTCAGAAAGAATAACGGTCTTTTTTCTTTTACGGTCCTGATTATTTAAATAATCCAGTGCATTTTCCAGTGAAATTAGATCTGAATTGTAAATATCATTTATGATGGTAGCCCCTTCTGCCCCTTTTATAATCTCCATCCTCATGGCTACAGGTTCCAGACTGTTTAAAGCAAGTTGAATCATACTGGCTTTAAAGCCTTCTTCCAAAAGGAATATTATCAGGTGTGTGGCATTCTCTGCAGAGGCCTTATCAGCAAAGGGAATTCTGAAATCATTTGAAAATTTTGAGTTCAGATTTATGGTGCAGTATGTTTTTTCAAAAATATAATTTACAATATAATCAGAACTCTTATCCTTTCCCCATGATATCTTTTCC
>CBDUPM010000383.1:0-3500 GCA_965369105.1 uncultured Bacteroidales bacterium
GAAATATTGAACATCCCGGGCATTAAAGTTCAGGTGGCAGACACAACCGGATGCGGAGACACTTTCCATGGGGCCTATGCCCTTGAAATAGCCAGGGGGAAAGATATTTTTTCAGCGGCAAAAACCGCAAATATTGTCGCCGCAATGTGCGCTATGAGTATAGGTGGCAGAACAGGAATACCCGATTCAAAGCTTTTGAAGGAATTTTCCCGTTCACTTAAGGAATATCAATCATGAAACCGGGAACAAAAGGTCTTCTTTACGCTGGTTTCACAGCTCTTTTATGGGGTTTCCTTGCAATTGCGTTAAAAGTGGCTGTTAGTGAATTGGATCCCGTTACAGTGGCATGGTTTCGTTTTACTTTTGCATTTTTTTTACTGTTAACAGCACTTCTAATATTTGACAGCCGGCTGGTTTCCTCTGTCAGGAAGCTACCAAAACTCGTAATCCTGGCTGCCGTTTTTTTGGGTTTCAACTACCTTGGATTTATAGCCGGGATACAAAAAACTTCACCGGGTACTGCACAGGTATTTATACAAATTGGACCCGTAAGCCTCGCTATTGCTGGAATTATTGTTTTCAAAGAAAAATTTACCCGCAGACAATTATTTGGTTTAATCATATTACTTTTTGGTTTTTACCTGTTTTATTCCGAACAATTAAGTGTGAGGGGAGACAATGGTAAAAGCCTGATAGCAGGGATTATATATGTTGTTTTGGGGGGATTAAGTTGGGCTGCATTTTCTATCCTGCAGAAAATAATGGTTAAAAACTATAATCCCAATCATCTTAACCTTGCAATTTATGGTATATGCGCCATAGCTTTTCTGCCTTTTATAAAATGGTCATCCCTGCCGGAAATGGACTTAAATGACTGGTTACTAATGTCTTTTCTGGGTCTGAACACTTTTCTGGCTTATGGATCACTTGCATTGGCACTGAAATATGCCGAAGCCAATAAAATAAGCCTGATTATTACCTTAAATCCTGTTCTAACCTTTATTGCAATGGCGATACTTGAGATTTTAGCGGTAAGCTGGATTGATTATGAGAATCTGAGCGTGCTCAGTATAACCGGAGCTGTCATTGCCCTTACCGGTGTCAGTGTAGTGGTTTTGGGTAAAAAACGAAATTAATATAATTTCTGATCCCTTTCTGTCACACACATTAACCCCATTTTATAAGGCACAACAAAGATCATTTAGTATTTTAAAGTAATATTCAGAAGATATTTACCTTCTCTCAAATGGAGTTAAATCCTTGCTGTTTAATAATTCGATTTATAATAAATCTTAAAAAAAGAATATCATTCCTTGGTTTTCTTTTTTTTCACCAGGTCGGAAATAGCAAGCATAAATAGTCCAAATACAATCATAAAGATACCGGACCATAAATTTATGTTATTTCCAAGCGAGATTTCATACATTGGATCTCCCTGAGTAGAAAGACCAAATATGGTTAACAAGACTCCAAAAATGGAGAACATAAATCCGATAGGTATTTTAATATCTAATCCCATTATTTTTTAATTTTATTTATTACCAGAATATTATACTTAAAACCACTGCAATAATTCCAACTACCCAGGCAAGAAAACCGGGTCTTTGATACCAGTGCCTGGAATCATCAATTACCCTGGGCGTAAGTGAATAAACAAGGCCTTTCAGTTCCTCATCAGTTTTCGTTCTCCTGGTTAGCAAGGAGATAGCGATGGTAGCCACCAGTGCAATTGAGAAGGCTATAATTGCAATCCAGAAATTTTGAGCCATTTCGCTCGGAAAGATATGCAATACTGTTCCGGACCATCCACCTTTTACCAGGCTTACAGCGCCTGTGGGTTGAGTAAATCCATGCACCAGGGCTGCAGAAAAAGTCCCGGTTAACAAACCCCAGAATGCACCATGTCCTGTCGTCCTCTTTGTAAACATACCCATAAGAAAGGCTGCAAAAAGAGGCGCATTAATAAAGGCGAAAATTAACTGGAGAAAATCCATTACATTATTGAAAAGAGCAGCTACATAGGCCGTCAATATACTTACGGCTACCCCTACAATGGTAGTAATCTGACCGACTCTGAAATAATGCTTATCCGATTTACCGGGTACAATATAGCTCTGATATATGTCATATGTCCATACGGTATTAAAAGCGGTAACATTACCTGCCATTCCACTCATAAAAGATGCCATGAGAGCTGTTAAACCAAGGCCTAAAACTCCTGTGGGAAGAAACCTTTTCAGAAGCATTGGAATTACAAGGTCATAGTCGTATCCTGCACCTTTTAATGGAAGGCTGAACGATTCATCGCCTGAGTTAAGCAGGGCGATTGCTATCATACCGGGGAGAATGACCAGGAAGGGTATGAACATTTTTGGAAAAGCACCTATAAGCGGAGTTTTCCTTGCTGCACTCATTGATCCGGCTGCCATGGCTCTTTGAACAACCAGGAAGTTTGTGCACCAGTATCCAAAAGATAAGACAAAGCCCAGACCAAAGAAAATTCCCATAACACCTCCCATGGGATGGGATGAGGAGATATTCTGCCATGAATGCTCCAACCCGGCGGTTGCAGGAACCAAAGCAAGTTTATCCACCAGTCCTTCCCAGCCACCTACTTTTACCATTCCGATAATAACCAGGGGAAGGAATCCAATTACGATTAAAAAGAATTGCAACACCTCATTGTAAATAGCAGATGATAATCCTCCCAGGTATGTGTAAACCAATACAATAACCGCTGAAATAATCAGACTCATATGAAAGTTCCAACCCAACAGGGTTTCCATTAATAATGCAAGGGCGTACATTGAAATCCCGGACGCAAAGATGGTCATGATTGCAAAAGAAAAGGCATTAAATCCACGGGTCTTCTCATCAAATCTCAACTTCAGGTATTCAGGTACTGATCTTGCCTTTGAGCCATAGTAAAAGGGCATCATAAAAATTGCAAGGAAAATCATGGCCGGAATTGCCCCAATCCAGTAAAAATGTACCGTGGCCATTCCGTATTTTGCTCCGGAAGCAGCCATTCCGATTACTTCACGAGCACCCAGGTTCGCTGATATAAAGGCAAGCCCGGTAACCCAGGCAGGTAAGGAGCGACCCGCCTCAAGAAAGTCGGTGGCATTTTTCATATATTTTTTTAATGCCCATCCAATTCCGAGGACAAAAGCAAAATATACCATCATAATCGTATAATCAATCCAGCTTAGGTTGAATGAATTCATGATTCTTTTTTAAAGGTTAATGTTTAGGTTTTAATTATTTGGTCGGCAATTTAAAAAGAAATGTTGAAACTTATAGGTACAAATAGTTCAAATAAATGGTTTTAAATGACCAATTTCAGACTAAATGGCAGCTTTCGGAATATTTTTTTATTAAAAAAGAAAATTTAAAATATAATGTAAAATGAGAAAGTGTTATATTTACGCTTAATAATCTAAGAAAAAATTTAAGCAATGGCAAATCTTGACTGGATCATTCTTGGGCTATTTGTTGTG
>CBDUPM010000384.1:0-3491 GCA_965369105.1 uncultured Bacteroidales bacterium
CTCATAATGGATTGTGGAATCTTGAAGCAGAAAACTATTTATTGAGTAAGTATTGATTATATCATTGAAATGAAATATCTCGCAGATACTGCAAATACAGAGGAGTTAAAAGAACTTCTTTATTATTTTCCCCTCGAAGGAATAACCACTAATCCAACCATTCTTAAGGAAGCGAACAAACCCATTTCAGTGGTGATTCCGGAGCTTAAAGACCTGGTGGGTGACAGGATGATCCATATCCAGATGATCAGCTCCAATCATCAGGATATTATTAAGGAAGCAAAGTTCTACAAGAAACATTTTGGACTCGGACAAAACTTTTATGTAAAAGTACCGGTAACGGTTGAGGGTTATAAAGCGATCCAGATCTTGAAGGCGGAAGGTTTCAATGTAACAGCAACCGCAATTTTTACTCAGCAGCAGGCCCTGGTTGCTGCCAAGGCAGGGGCCGACTATGTAGCTCCCTATGTGAACCGTTTGGACAATATCTCATCCCATGGAATTGAAGTGGTAGGATATATTGTGGAAAATATTAAAGAATACAATCTGCCCACACAAGTCCTGGCGGCCAGTTTCAAAACAGTAGACCAGGTGCACAGGGTAAGCCTGCACGGTTGCCATTCTGCAACTGTCAGTTATGAAATTCTTACCCGCTTAAGAAGTCATCCGATGACGGATATGTCAGTTAAAAGCTTTGAAGAAGATGGAAAAGACTACTATGATTTAGATATAATCTAGTTCTTGTCTGCTTTTTAAAATTCCGTGGAAAACTGGTCTTGAATCCCTTAATAATCAGATTATTTCCAGCGATTCATTCCTTGCCATTCGCGGATACAAATAGCTTAAAATAATAAAAACCTGCTGAAAATCAGCAGGTTTTTATTTAATTAGTCGGGGTGAGAAGACTCGAACTTCCGACCCCATGCACCCCATGCATGTACGCTAGCCAACTGCGCCACACCCCGAATAGTGCAAAAGTAAGTAAATATATTTTATTAGGAATGAAAAAATTAAATATTTATAGCTTTCCGTTAAGTTAGAATAAGCATTGAATTAGTTTATTTTGATTTTCCCCACTCTTTTTCTGACTCATTTCCCTACACCCGCTACATCTCATCTCCATTTCAAAATACCTGAAGTAAGAAATGTATTTTTATCCCTTTCCGGACATTAAAACACATGGGGTTATTATCTGTCCCTTATCCTTATCATCAGATAATCCGGCAATGAGACTGAAAAGTATGCCTGGAATCACGGCCATACCCGGAGTTGTATTAGGAATAATTTTCATTCGGAACTTTAAAAAAAGTGAAAAGGACATAATACGGGTCCGAATAAAGTCAGATTATTCCCATGCAATGCAGAACCAGGTTATAATTTTATTAAATTCCATCACTAGGAAATTTTTATTCCAGGCAGGTTAATTTCAAATAGATTGCTTTCCGGCAGAATACCTGGACATTCCTTCCAATAATGGATTAAGTTATCCTTATAATTTTTAACTCAAAGGCTTTAGCTTAAATGCTTTCATTATAAAAACTGTGACTAATAGCACTATGGCTATCAGGATTATCTGGGAAAATAATTTTGCACCGGAAGATAAACTGATTTCACGGGCCAGCTTATTCGGTTTTTGCCAGTTTAAATCAGATATAATCAAATCGCTGTACAGACTCTTCAAATCGTCTGTAAATTGGTATCGGTTTTCCAAAAGCTCTATATTCAAATATTTTGCACTTTCGTTTTCTTCAAACCATATGACTGCAAATTGTTCATTCCTGGCAATCTCCTGAACGTCTTCAATAAGAACCTGAAAACTGGCACTTTCTTTTTTGACAATTTTGTAATCAGAGAATAAACCGGTTTTCTCCAGGTAAATGTCAGTGCTCAACTGGTATAAACCAGAATCTGGCTGGCTGATATTAAATATCCCATAATAAATAATTAAAAGTAGGACAATTGCGATTGACAGAATTAATTTTAAGTTTTTCATAAGGGTTTATTTTGTGGGGAGCTGACGTGCAGTTCCCACTTATTTTTTGGTTAAGTTTTAAAAATAATCTTTCCTTTTTTTAGTTTCAATTGTTTTACACAAAAATTCTGATATTAATGTTTCCTGGTCTAACTTTCCGGGAATGTCATTTTTCTTAGCATATACTATTTTTATAAAGGCCTTTCATCTCTTAATGGCAAAAAGCTCAAAATCTCGGTATCAATTTGAAAGTTTTTTGTTTTTTTTTACGCGGTGATGGCTTATCCCCGGATTATTCTCCAAAGCATCAGTTTAACAGAGGTATTAAGACTTAATTATGCCATTCATTTTTTAAAGAAATGAAACAGCCATCCCCAGGGAATACTAATTTTCTTATCTTCGTTTTGATTTTATATGACTTTAACCAAAAGCTTTGATGAATCATTTTTATTATGGTAAAGTACTGATTTTTATATCCTCTTTTTTGATTATTGCCGGATGTAAGCCTGAGTTTGAACCCTACTTTGGATTGCAAACTCCGGGAGAAAGCTCCGAGATTTTTGCTCCCGGTATTGTTTCCATGAAAGATCGCTACGAATTTGGTATTTCCTTTTCTCCTGATTTGGATGAAGTTTTTTATTCGGTTGCGGTTCTTGACAAATGGGCACATATTTACGGTTCCAGGTTTGAAAAGGGGGAATGGATCAGGCCTGACCTTATAAACTTTACAAGGAATGGCAGAAGAGAGGAAATGGAAGCTTTTGTCAGCGCAGATGGGAAGAAGATTTTCTTCACTGCCTACGATTCTAAGCCCAAATCCTTGATTCTCCCATAAATAGCGGAGATGCAGTTTTTTATTCCAATTCGGCTGCAAACGGCGATCTGTATTATACAAACGGCACCAAAAACAGAATTTATTATTCACCATTGATAGATGGAAAATACTCCGATACGATTGATACCGGAATTGAGTATGGTGGACAGGCTTTCATTTCTCCGGATAAGGAATTTATTCTTTTTGATGCTTTCAGAGGCAATGAGCGGGAACTTGGAAGAGATATTCATGTCTGTTTCAGGAATCAGGATGGTGCCTGGGGAACTCCTGTTCTCCTTGATTCAACCGTGAATACCCATTATGATGAAACCTGCCCGAGTCTCTCCCCGGATGGAAAATACTTATTTTTTAGCCGGTATAATGACACCGGCGGGAAGTCGGATATTTATTGGATTAGTGCAAAACTCATACAAAACCTGAGGGAAAAGGAATCATTATTTTAATTTCCTAATGAAGTACACTTACGTAAGCTATTAGTATATTTCATTCCTGGTTGAAAAATAATTGTTTTTTAAACACTTAATAAATTTCTTTACTTTCGTGTTTATAAATTATATGTTTTCTTGCAGTTAAACACAATCACAAAAATGAAAAATTCGTTTATTTTAATTCCTGCCTTTTTATTGTTACCCTTTGTTATCAATTCACAGGAAATAAAATTCTTACCATCAGACTGGGAAAACC
>CBDUPM010000385.1:0-3491 GCA_965369105.1 uncultured Bacteroidales bacterium
GTCCTTCCACCCATTCCTTAACATCGTTCAACTTTCCTGAATCATCCAATGCCTTGATTATGTCTGATTCAGAAAACTCATTTTCGGGCTCTGCATTTTTCAGGTAGTCAATCAGATCCTTTTCTGTTTCCAGATTTTGATCTGCAGGACTGAGGTTTTCAAGATACTCTTTTAGGGGCCCTTCTGAGTTCTCAATAAGTAATTCACGTAGAATTTCAGCCTCAGTTTTTTCATCAGGAACGGGAGGCCTGACTGTTTCTATGTTTTCATCACCGACCGGCCCGGTAACCTCAGCCGGGTCGATTTGTTCAGAAAATTCTTTTTCGGGGAATTCCCGGATAACATTGATCGTTTGAGAAGTTTTATTTCCATCCTGGTCTCTCAAAGTAATTTTCACTTCATTTATGCCCGGTTCCGGGATAAACTCAAATGATTGTCGTTTCTTTTCAATAATAAGAGAATCGAAGTAGATCAGTTTATCCCCGTTTTTAACCATAATATCGGCAATGGTTCCCTGTTCAGCATTATATTTAATATTTACAGGTTCATCATCACTGACAGTTATCAGGGTGTCGACACGGAGCTTGAGGTATTCAGAGATATCTTTGGGAGGAATGATTACAGGGCTGAGCTCAAGTGCAATAGGATTTTCAAGAGAGAATCCTTCATGCGGACTATCAGCCGGGACTTCAAGATTCAGAATGTGTTTTTTGAATTTTTCACTATCAAAAATAACATTGTAAGAACCGGCAGGTACACTGAAGCTAAAGATACCTTCCTGGTTTGGCTGAGTGCTTGCCAGGTTATCCCTTGATACTTTATCCAGAACATTAATGACGATTTCCTCCGGCCGGGCAGTTTCACCCATGAAATCAATCAATCCCTGGATATTGAACATTCTGGGATTATCCGCATTATAAACCACATACCTGAAAATGTCATGTCTTCCAAAACCCTGATCGGTAAAGCGGGAATAATACCCCACATTTCCATTATAAACAGGCACAAAAAACTGGTCATCATCAGTTGTGTTAATCGGGTATCCAAGGTTCAAAGGTTTAGCCCATGTTGTATCTGAAACTTTTTTGGACATAAAAATATCATAACCACCCATTGAATAGTGACCATAAGAAGAGAAATAAATTCTGTCACCTTCCTGGCTGATAAAAGGGGTATCATCGTTGTATTTGGAGTTTATTACCGGTCCAATATTTACCGCTGGTCCCCATTTCCCGTCTTTTTGCCTTTCAGAACGGTATATATCCAGTCCGCCGTATCCACCTTTTCTGTTACTGGAAAAATAGAGGGTTTTACCATCTTTTGAGATGGAGGCATGTGACTCCCAGTATTTGGTATTAATGTTATCACCCAGTTTCACCAGAGGAGTCCATTTATTATTTACAAATCGTGTGACGTAAAGATTTCCTATATAATCA
Organism: uncultured Bacteroidales bacterium; assembly: GCA_965369105.1. GTDB lineage: Bacteria > Bacteroidota > Bacteroidia > Bacteroidales > JAGLSB01. Next base: position 1,437 of record CBDUPM010000385.1, read on the forward strand.
TCGTTTCTGTACACGAACATTTCTGTTCCGTTATAAGACATGGAAGTGGGGTATACATCCCCATCCACACCCAGCTCAGGAATAATATTCCTGGGAGGAGTCCATTCTCCGTTTACTTTCTCCGTATAAAAAACTGCATCATAAAACTGTAGCTTGGAAATAAAGGCCATTTTAGATTCATCGCCCGAGATAACCGGATTCATATCTGCAAACCGGGTATTGATTTTATCAGAAAGATTGGTAACATCGAAATCTACCGGTTTTTTAATTAAACTTTCCGCAGCATCACATGCATCCAATTGTTCCTGAACCAGTTCAGAGTCATAAACCTCCGGATCCATTTTTGTCATAAAAAGATTATAGTAATCCCGTGCCTTGGATAGTTGGTTGTTTACCCTGTAGGCATTGCCCAGGTAGAATAATGATTCAAGCGGAGCTCCGGTTTCCTTAAAGTTGTTTTCCTTGTATTTCGGATTTATATTTTGAACGGCTTCTTCCAGGTAGCGAATGCTTTTATCCTTTTCGTAGGGATTATTCAGAAAGCATACACCAATTTTGAAATTTATATTGTCATTTTCCGGGAAATGCCTGTGTATACGGAGGTATAGGGGCAAAGCTTCATTAAATTCCTCAAAAAGATAATAGGATTCAGCTGCCAGAAACAGTTCTCTTAAATCTGTTTCCTGCTGACAAAAAGAATTTTGGGAGAAAATCAATAAAACAAGGAGAGATAACAATACTTTTTTCATCCTTTACGAAGTTTGAACAGTTTAAGAGAAAAGATTATACGCAAAAATAACAAAATTGAATAAGCAATATAGGATAATTTGAGTAATTTATTAACTTTTAAAGGCATGAAAAACAATATTAAAATGCTCTTAAAATAACACTATTTTGCAGGAAGCCTGCCTGTTAAGTTGCTAGTGGAGAAAGGCTTGATTTCAGATGATCTTTTTCCATAAAAGGTTTAAATCTGATGATAAGCGATAGTTTCTGGCATATTCCAGGTTTAGTTTATCAATTATGTCCGGATCTTTTTCTGATTCAGGGCCATCCCAAAGATCAAATATTCCTTTTTTAAGTCCGGGTAATTTTTCAATATCCGATTCTGCACAATATGAAATCCAGGTTTTTTCACCGCTTAACACCCGGAATGAACTGAAGAATACTTTATAGTATTTTTTTATGAATAAAAACAGGACAGGAGAAAAAAGTATCAGAAGTAACGAACTTAAAATATCAAACAGGCGTTTGTTTCGCCGGTTACTGCCCTTTCCTACGGAATTAAAATGTATGAGGTATAAATCACCGGAAGTATTTATAGAATTACTTCCAATAATGGAAAGACTCTCAGGAGGTGCAATTTTATATTCTATTTTTTCATTATTCAGGAGGGTCATATTTTTAATTATGTCCCTTGAAGGAATATCGTTGGAGCAAAATACCAATTCATCAATTTTATGGATACTCACGATTTCCCTTAACTGGATTTCATTTCCCAGGTAATTATTTTCATGATTTTCACCAGGGTTTATAAATCCAATAATTTGTGGATTAATCCTGGTCTTTTTGAGGATTCCGGAGACTCTCTCTGCTTCTTTTTTCCATCCTACGATAGCTAGTCTTTTTTTCCGGTTCCCGGCGAACTCATAATCTTTAATTCGGAAAAGATTAAAAAACATCCTGTGCATTAGCAGAACCATCAACACCCAAATACTTCCCATTAAAATAATTGCCCTTGAAAAACGGTAATTTTCTGGTAAAAGTGCATACAGTACCAGGATCAGCAGAGTACCGGTAATATGACCTTTAAACAGATTCCAGATTTTTATGGGTTTTTCATATGCCCCGGAATAATACAAAGCAAGTAACCAAATGAACAGATAGGAGGGAACGATCAATTCCAGGAATTGATCGGGGTAATAATCAGTTATTCCAAACTTATATTTTTCCCAAAAAGGGGTGAAGAAATAAAAACCGGCAAACATCAGCAGGAAATCAAGCAATGGCTGGTATACCTTACCAAGGAATCTTCGGCCAAGGGATAAAAAAGCA
>CBDUPM010000386.1:0-3483 GCA_965369105.1 uncultured Bacteroidales bacterium
CCGGAGATAGTACTTCAACCGATAATATTTCAGACGAAAGTCTTTCTTTAATCCCGGGCTATCTGTATCGGTATGTGATTCGCCCTTATCCCGAAGATGCATTCTATCCTGATACCACCTGGGGTAAAAGACTGCCTAACGGGCGTTTAAAGGGGAAAGTACTGACACCGACCGGCAAACCAGTGCCAAATATTCTGGTGTGTGCTGAAAGACTGGATGAGGTACCACAGGATACCATAAGTCGTTATTGCGCATTGACCGATACCGCCGGTACATTTGAAATAAAAAATATTTACTATTACCTTGAATCAAAATTCAGGTTAAAACCTGAAAAGGAAGATCATGGTTTTGAACCGGTTTATGAAGAACCGGTGTTATACAGTGGTGCTTATGCCCTGGCAGGGATAGTTTTTACGGATACATCAGCATTTACTGTTGCAGGCCGGGTAGTTCAACAGGGAAACAAAGGGCTGTGTCCGGTAAAAGGTGTTGAGATATTCGTCGATGATAAAGAAACATCTGAAGATTTAACAGATGAAAATGGAAATTATGCTTTTTCTGTTGGACAGATTGAGGATTATACATTTAAACCCTACCTGGAAGGACACTTTTTTGATCCTGCAAAATTACAGTACAATGTGAACTCTGACACGGTATTGCAAACCATTTTTGATACCACATATTTCACCCTTAGCGGAGTTTTGGAAGCATCCTGTAATACCTATATAGGTCGTGCAAAATTGCGTATTCTGAGTGGTGAACCCGGATCCTATGGTTATGATTCATTGATTACAACCGATACATTAACAGGGTATTACGAAATTCGTTTACCAGCAAGGGAATATACAATTGAGTTAAACAGCTTTGAATCAGAAAATCCGCTTGTACAGGATAACGATGTCATGACCTACTTTAGCTCTGAAAAAGCAGATTTGACTTTTGGTGATCGTGTTCATGATTTCATATACAGATCTGAACCCGAAATTCTGATCGAAGGATTTTTGGATGAAGGCTGTGAGGAGTATGATGGAGTTCCCATAATTTCACAGGGTTATAAGTATACTATTGATATAAAGGTTAATGAATTTTTCGACGATCAATCATGCCCAGCACAGTCGGGATATGTGGTCATTGAGAACCGGGCATCTGCAGGGGCCCTGAAGCAGGATACTCTTGAACTGATAAATGGTATGGCAGAATATGCATTTATCGCAGGAGAGCCCAACCTTCAGAGCCCGTTTTTAAAAAATATTAATTTCCTGGCTTATGTAGGTTCTGAAACAGTGTCAGAGTCGATAAACGTACTGGTAGAAGGAAACATTCCCCGGGAAAAAACCTTTACCACCGTAACACCGGAAATACCCTTCCTAATACTCAGGGACCCGCCGGGAGACGGATCCTATTCATTTCTTGAAGAAAGTACCAGCACCAAAACCTCCCTTCGGTTTTCGGCACTTTCAAGTGGCAGTTTAAATCTTTGGACTGAAGTGAATGCCGGGACAAAATTTGAATCTGGTTTCGGTGTTACTTTTGAAACGGAAATTTGGGGTAATGTTAAAGGATCATTTGAAGTAGGCTCTTCCATTTCTGCACAAAATGAATTTAGTCTTGAAATCGTAAATACTGAAAGATTCTCAACCTCTGGTAATCCGCAGGTTACAGGTGAAAAAGGAGATGTATTTGCAGGATCAGCCCTGAACCTTATCTATGCTTTAACAGATGTTATCAGGTATAATCCTGGTAAATGCTCCGTTGATCAATCAGTTGAGCTTAGTATGGGAGTTGAGGGTTTTGCCACCACTTTCATATATACCGACGGCCATATCAGAAATGTGCTGATACCGCAGCTTGCCTATTTGAGGAATCTTTCTGATCTTCTTGGAAATGATTCAGCTACTTACTATTCAGATCAGATTGAAATGTGGCAACAAACTCTTGACAGAAATGAGAAGCTTAAAGCGGAAAGCGTGCTGATGGAAAATGGTAATTATTCCTTCAGTTCGATGACTCCATTTGAAAAAACCAGAGTCATATCAACCTCTAAAACAGCAGCTCTGGAGTTTTCAGTCTATATTGAAAACAGCGTAGCTGTTTCCGCTGGGATCAAAGTTGCGGGAGTGGGTGCAAGCGGAGGAGCAGAGATAAAACTGAGAACTGAATTGGGAGCTGCTTCGAATGCGACTGAAACAACAACGCGTACCACAGGTTTTTATATCGATGATGATGATGAGGGAGACTCCTTTACTTTTGACTTGTATGCTGATAATGTTTACGGAACACCCGTATTTAAAGTGATTAGCGGTGCAACCTCATGTCCATGGGAACCCGGAACACAAGCCCGGGAAGGAGTTCAGCTTATGTCTGATAAGTATGTTGAAATGGTTGATGATCCAAATGGCACGGCTGTTTTCCGGCTTCAGCTGGGAAATAACAGTCAGAGTAATGAAGATATGATCTATAACCTGATTTTCGACCAGGGAAGTAATCCGGAAGGGGCTGTCATCACCCTGGGTGGAAGCCAGGTGCAGGGAGGAATTCCAACACCCTATTATGTTACTTCCGGAGGTTCAAAAGAGGCCACGGTAACCGTCAGACGGGGACCTGAGGCCTTTGATTATAATAACCTCCAGTTTACCATGGTTTCTGGGTGCTTTGATCCTGTAATTGCCGATACGGTATTGCTGGATGTACATTTTAAAAATTTATGCAGCGATGTAAATATTGCCGGACCCGCAGGTGTATGGGTAGTGACAAAGGGCAACGAAAACATTTTAAGAATCAAATTAAATGGGTATAACCGGGATCTTTTGGATTTTATAAAAATTCAAATTTCCGCAAAAGGGAAAAATGACTGGAAAACTATTATGCTTCTTGAAAAAAATGATCTGGATCCGAATTCTACCCAGACTAACCTCCTTCTTGATGCATTTGTGGATGGAGAATACGATATCCGTGCACTCGTTGAATGCAGCGCAGGAATAGCCTATTCAGAAGAACGAAGCGGCTTAATCGATCGAAGAGGTCCGGTATTATATGGAATTCCTGAGCCTTCAGATCTTGTTCTTGATTCTGGTGATTTAATCATGGCAGTCTTTGATGAGGCAATTAACTGCTATAAATTTTCTTCAAGTCTGGTCAAGGTTCAGAACATTACAACCGGAGATTTAATCTCTGCTGAATAAGGCTGCACGGGATCATCGGTAATGATAATCCCTGAACTGGAAGGAAAGGCTTCTATTGGAGATACAATAAATGTTGAAATTCTTGATATTGAAGATGTCTATGGAAATTCCATTGAAAATGCCATTAACTGGTCCTTTGTGATTAATTCATTTGAAAACCCGCAGGAAAATTCTGATACTGATAAGGATGGAATTATCAATAAGGATGATAATTGTCCCTATTCTTCAAATCCCGGTCAGGAAAATATGGATAGTGATAGTTATGGAGATATGTGCGATGATGACATAGATGGTGACGGAT
>CBDUPM010000387.1:0-3481 GCA_965369105.1 uncultured Bacteroidales bacterium
CCCCGGCAGAATACACAGTTACGATTAACCAGGTGACCGGCGGACACATATCGGTTTCACCTGCCAGTGGGCCATATTATGAGGGAAACGAATTAATTTTTACTGCAACTACTGATATTGGATTCGAATTTGACTCATGGATCGGAATTCCCGGGAATAGTTTAACGGAGAAAATCATTATTTCTGAAGACCTGGTTGTCAGTGCCGTTTTTACTGAAGGTAATTTTACTGAAAGAACCATTCATGTTTCCAATACATCTGAACTGGATGATGCCCTGGAAGATCTGCAGCCCGGTGACCATATTATATTAGCCGACGGGATCTATAATAATGTCCGGAAATCTCTCACTTCCAAAGGAGGAACAGCATCTGCTCCCGTTATAATTGAGGCAGAAAATAAACTAGCAGCAAAAATAAAAGGTGAAGTCCGTTTTTTCCTGACAAATTGCGCTTATATAACCTTCCGGGGCTTTGATTTTGATGTGCAGATCTATACTCTTTTTAAACTTACGGGATGTAACCATATCCGGATTACTGAAAATGTTTTTAAGAATTCAGGAAGTGGCGGATCAAAACTTATTATAATTGGTGATGAATGGGAAAACAAAACATGTGTAAGTCATCACAACCAGATTGATCACAATCTTTTTGATGGAAAAAGTGATGGTGGAGCCTGGGTGGTTATTGATGGTTGTCATGGAGACGGAGGCGATTTCCAGGTTTCTCAGTACGACAGGATAAACCATAATCATTTCAGATTTAACGGTCCCCGGGTAACCAATGAAAAAGAAACCATCCGGATAGGTATGAGCGATCTTTCTTTAAGTTCAGGCTTTTGTACCGTTGAATACAATTTATTCGAAGAATGCGACGGGGATCCTGAGATAATTTCTGTTAAGTCCTGCGACAATTATATTCAAAATAATACCTTTATTAAATGCCTGGGAACCGTCTCCCTTCGTCATGGTGACCGGACGGAAGTAAGTGGAAATTTCTTCCTGGGGCAAAATAAAACAGCCAGTTTTGAAGGCAGTACCATTGGATGCGGGGGCGTGAGAGTTTATGGTAAAGATCACAAAATCTTCAATAATTATTTTGAAGGCCTGACAGGATTCCGGTGGGATGCCGCCTGCACCCTTACCCAGGGAGATGCATTAAACAGCGGTGTAAGTCAGAATTCAGACCTCACCAAACACTATGTGGTGGAAAATCTTGAGTTTACCCACAATACCCTGGTAAATAACCTGTCCGATATTGAAATAGGTTATCGTACCGACTGGGGTAAAGCTCCCATTAACAGTTTGATAGCAAACAATATTATTATCCAGAACGAAAACCCGGTTGTTACCATTCACGAAACCGGATCGGATGCCGGTGTGAGTTTTGCGGATAATATCATTTATACTTCAGGAACCGGTTCATGGGGAGACAGAGTATTTACCGCCTTAGAAGCAATCGATGAAGATCCTCAGTTAATTCTTACTGATTGCAGAAGCTATGAAGAAAATTGTGATATGAAAATCACCCTGCCATTTTACAAACTTTCAACCGGAAGTCCGGCAGTTGATAAAAATACCACGAATACATTTGAATATGCGGCTCAGGATATCGAAGGACAGGAAAAGAATGGTCTCAGGGATATTGGAGCAGATGAACACAATTCTTTATCTGTAATTACCAACGGAATTCTTGACGCAAGTTTGGTAGGTCCGAATGCCACTGAATTTACTGAGATCAGTACCGGAACAGATCCTGAAAATTTGAGCCCTAAGCATATTCTGACGGCTTTCCCGAATCCGTTTTCGGGCACAACCATTCTCCAGACAGATAAACCCGCCTATGTATCCATATTTAACCTGGAAGGAAAGCTGGTTGATTCCTTTTATTTGAATGCATCCTATTCCTGGAATGCCCCGGACAAAGGTGTGTATTTTGCTGTAATAAAATCAGAAGCTCAAATCTCCCAGATAATCCTGATTTCAAAATAGAAGCTTAGCATTTTATTGTCCATATTACCTTCCATCAGACGAAAGGATTATAATATAATGTATATCCTTTATTATAACGTCGTTTCGTCTGATTTTCTCCCTAATCATGGCTGCTCACACAAAGAATAATTTATAAATTCTTCTAAAAAAACTTCTGTCCCCATACCGAGATTTCATTTATTTTCTCATTAAGGGGTACAGACAGTTTTATCTATTCACAAAATTATTTTTTACCATGAGAAAAATTTATTCGTTATTGATTGTTGTTTTACTTGTGCCTGTTGCATGTAACAAAGAGGAGGACTTTCCGATGCAGGAACCGGGGAAAATCAGCATAAATGTTGGATTGGAAATTCAAATAAAAGAACATATGGCCGGATTAAAAGCAGCTCCGGCTCTGGAAGATTTCAAGCTTAATATTTGTTTTCCGGACGGAACAAAGGCAATGAGCTTTGAATCAGTCTCATCCATGCCCGACACTATTGAACTGGAACCGGGTAATTATTATGTTGAAGCTTTTTCTGACAATAATGTTCCGGCAGAATTTGAAAACCCATATTACTACGGAGCTTCTGAAACTTTCTCTTTAAACAGCAAAGAGTTCCAGTCCATTGAGCTAATTTGCAAACTGTCCAACACCATAGTATCGGTGGAATATTCTGATAATGTAGTAAATAGTTTTACCGATTACAATACAAGTATTTCGAATGGCCTGGATTCCCTTCTTTTTGCCAGAGATGAAACACGTTTAGGGTATTTTCAGGCTTTTCACTTGCAAATTTCCGTTCATCTGCAGTTTTTAAACCCTGATGGCTCCGTAAACCATAAATCATTATCAGGCCAAATTCCTGATCCGGAGGCAGGCAAACATTATCAGGTTTTCATAGATACATATGTCGATAATACTATGGCTAATATCCGGATATTCCTGGACAGTTCGGAAATTCCGGTTGAGCAAATTGAAATTTCTGATTATTCTGACCCGGAACAGCATCAGACTGATACCGTAATTGCATATGGCGATTTGCTGATAACTGAAATTATGATGGATCCATCAGCCCTGTCAGATACTGAGGGCGAATGGTTTGAAATATTTAATACTTCAGACAGGGAAATTAATTTAAAAGACCTGGTTTTAGTAAGAGAAACCACTAACAGACATGTGATTTCGGACTCCATTATTTTGTTGCCGGGTAATTTCATGGTCCTTTCAAGAACGGCAACCTCAACCAATGTACAGAACAATTATGTTTATGGATCAGCTATTTCACTTCCTAATACGGGGGCTATTCTTTCCATATATAATAAAGACACAGTTGGCGGACCGGGTGAATTAATTTTTTCATTGGATTATGGTTCTGCCGGCTTTCCTTCATCATCGGGAGCTTCTATATGTCTGAACCCGGATTATTTTGACTATACACTTGCCGGAACAGGAGCATACTGGTGTGTTTCAGGTTCAATGTTTAATACAGGAGATTTAGGCACTCCGG
>CBDUPM010000388.1:0-3473 GCA_965369105.1 uncultured Bacteroidales bacterium
TCAAGATGTAATCTTGCAACTTCCTCATCCAAATGCTTGGGTAAACGAAAGACATCAATCTCATAATCATTTTTCCAGAGTTCTATCTGGGCAAGGGTTTGATTGGTAAATGAATTACTCATTACAAAGGATGGATGACCTGTGGCACAACCCAGGTTTACGAGGCGTCCTTCCGCAAGTAAAAAGATCGCATTTCCATTCTCAAAAATATACTTATCTACCTGGGGTTTAATGTTAACTCTTTTAGCACCTTTAAAATCATTGAGGGCATCTACCTGTATTTCATTGTCGAAATGGCCAATATTACACACTATTGCCTGATCTTTCATTTGTCTGATATGATCCAGGGTAATTACATCCTTATTTCCGGTGGTAGTCACAAAAATATTCCCCTCTTTTAAAGCCTGATCGATGGTGGTAACTTCAAATCCCTCCAGTGCTGCCTGCAGGGCGCAAATAGGATCTATTTCAGTAACCACCACTCTTGCTCCATAAGATTTCATCGAATGAGCACAACCTTTACCTACATCTCCGTAGCCAAGCACAACTACAACCTTTCCAGCTATCATTACATCTGTAGCCCGCTTAATACCGTCAGCCAGGGATTCCCTGCAACCATAGAGATTATCGAATTTTGATTTAGTAACAGAATCGTTCACATTAATGGCCGGGAAAAGAAGTTTTCCAGATTCATGCATTTGATACAAACGATGAACTCCTGTTGTGGTTTCCTCTGAAACTCCGCGTATCTCTTTTACATTGCGATGCCATTTTTGATTATCGCTGGCAAGAATTTCTTTCAGCTGACCAAATATGGCTTCCTCTTCTCTACTGGAAGCTTTAACATCCAGCACGGAAGAATCATTTTCTGCTTCATAGCCTTTATGTATCATCAAAGTGGCATCTCCACCATCATCTACTATTATGTTAGGTCCTTCCCCATTAGGAAATGAAAGAGCCTGTGCCGTACACCACCAATACTCTTCCAGACTTTCGCCCTTCCATGCAAATACCGGTATTCCGGCGGCGGCTATTGCGGCGGCGGCATGATCCTGGGTTGAAAAAATATTACAGCTGGCCCAGCGAACATCAGCTCCTAATTCAGCAAGCGTTTCGATTAATACTGCTGTTTGTATAGTCATATGCAGAGATCCCATAATCCTGGAACCTTTCAAGGGTTTCTCCCTGGAATATTTTTTTCTGATAGCCATCAAACCGGGCATTTCTTTTTCCGCAATCTCAATTTCTTTCCTGCCAAATTCTGCCAGATTAATATCTGCCACTTTATAAGGAAGGCTTTCTACTTTTGTCATGGTATTCTCCATTATTGTTGTTTTATTTCTTAATTTTTTACTTTTTTAAACAGCCTGCAAATTTACGGTTTTTTATTCAGGATATCAACGGCCATTTTTTTATCCTTATTTAATTGGGATGTCAATTCATCCAGTGAATTAAATTTTTGTTCATTTCGCATTCTGTCTTCAAAAGAAATTGCTACTTTCTTTCCATAGAGATCTATGTCAGAATCAAACAGATTTACTTCAATGGTTTTCTTTTGTATAGAATTCTCAATGGTGGGCCGATACCCAATATTCATCATTCCATTGTAAACTTTACCCTCACAGCTTAACCTGACAGCATACACCCCTACTTTAGGTAATAATTTATTAGGATCGGATAATTGTATATTCGCCGTAGGGAATCCAATCTGACGACCAATCTTATTTCCTTCCACCACACTTCCTATAAGGAAGTATTTATAACCCAGGTATGAATTTGCTTTTAAGATTTCACCTTCGAATAATAAATCCCGGATCAGGGAAGAGCTGATCCTTTCACCCGTATCTTCGAGTGGATTTACCTTATTAACCGTAAATCCATAGCGGTCAGCACAGGTCTTGAGGCTTTTAATATCTCCCTGCCTGTCTTTTCCAAAACGATGATTATAACCTACCAGCAGATGAGAGATATGAAGCTTATTTACCAGGTATTCCTCAACAAAACTGCAGGAATCAAGATCAGCAAATTCCCTGGTAAAAGGGATTACAACGAGATGGTCTATTAATTCCTCCTTCAGCAAAAGAGATTTCTCATCAATATTACTTAAATAACGCAGGGTCTTTAAATCCTTTCCGAGAACTGCCCTGGGATGGGGCCAAAGCGTCAGAACAACCGATTCTCCCTTTAATTCGGAAGCCTTCTGCCGAAGTTCATTTAACAGGAATTTATGTCCTTTATGAACTCCGTCAAAAATTCCAATGGTAACAACAGGATTGACACCTTCAAAATATTTTATATCTCTCCAGATTTTCATTTTAATTCTTTCGTGAGAAAACCTTGCAAATGTAATAAAATGAAGGCATTCCTTTGAATTATTATTCTAGGATAAAACGTAATTGTTCCGATTTGGTTTAGAATATTTAAATAAAAAGTCAATTTCCGGGAATAATTTTATAAATTTCAGCAAATTCACTTATATGACAATGCTCAGCTTAGTAAAAAATGATCCCTGGCTTAAACCCTTTTCTGAAATAATTTCAAAAAGAAATAAAGCAATATCTGAGAAAATTCAAAATCTAAATCTTTCAGGAAAGCTCCAGGATTTTGCTACAGGCCACTTATATTTTGGTATCCATAAAAATTCAAATGAATGGGAAATTCGGGAGTGGGCTCCGAATGCTCAAAAAATCTACCTTATAGGGAACTTTAATAATTGGAAAGAATCGGATGAATATTCTTTTTCGAGAAAGGGCGCTGAAAACTGGGAACTCATTCTTTCTGAAAACAAATTAAATCACCTGGACCAGTATAAATTGAGAATATATTTTGATGGAGGAAACCATGACCGTATTCCACCATGGGCAAATTATGTTGTTCAGGATCAGGTAACAAAGAATTTTAACGCCTGTGTCTGGCAGCCGCAAGAAGCTTATCAATGGAAAAATAACCACAAAAATTACACATCAGAATTTCCTCTTATTTATGAAGCCCATGTTGGCATGGCAACAGAGGATTATACTACCGGAACCTTTAATGAATTCCGGGAAAAGATTCTTCCCAGAATAAAAAAGGCAGGTTATAATACGGTTCAACTCATGGCAATTCAGGAGCATCCCTATTATGGTTCCTTTGGCTATCATGTTTCCAGTTTATTTGCGCCTTCTTCGAGATTTGGAACCCCTTATGACCTGAAGAAACTGGTTGATGAAGCCCATTCAATGGGAATCGCGGTCATAATGGATCTTGTTCATTCACATGCGGTAAAAAATAAACTGGAGGGGCTGGGTGATTTTGACGGTACCCCTTACCAGTTTTTTCATACAGGTGCAAGACGGGAACATGTTGCATGGGATTCATTATGTTTCAATTACGGAAAAGACCAGGTTATTCATTTTTTGCTTTCGAATATCCAGTATTGGATGGGAGAATTTCAATTTGATGGATTTCGCTTTGACGGGGTAACCAGTATGTTA
>CBDUPM010000389.1:0-3471 GCA_965369105.1 uncultured Bacteroidales bacterium
ATGAATTTAGCAATGTTTATGTGAATCCAACCGACCAGGAAAGAGTCAGGTTGGGCTTTGAAATTCCCATTATGGACTGGGGACTGGGAAAGGGAAAATATAAAATGGCCCAATCTGCCCAGGAGGTTATCCGGACCAATGTCCAGCAGGCAGAAATGGATTTTCAGCAGGAAGTATTGCTCGCAGTGATGCAGTTTAACCTTCAGGATGAACAGCTGGAAATTGCATCTAAAGCGGATACCATAGGAGTAAAAAGATTTGAAGTTGCGAAACAAAGATTTCTCATTGGTAAAATCTCCGTTCTGGACCTGAATGTTGCTCAAACAGAAAAAGATGAGGCAACCCGGTCCTACCTGAGTGCACTCAGAAATTACTGGAATTACTTTTTTAACATCCGGTCACTGACTCTTTTTGACTGGCAAAAAAGCCTGAGCCTGGAAGAAGATTTTGACAGCCTTGTACAATAAATGTATATTTACGGAAAGCATTTGCGATGGGGAGAATTACAGCTATATATTTTCTTGTACTTTTCGGATTTCTTAGCCTTAATGGTCAAAACAATGACATAATTTTCTTTGATGACCTTGAATTCAATTCTGAATTTGAAAATCAGACCTTTGAAGGGCTAAAAAAGGGTGATGTAAACCTGTTCAGACTTTTTGCTGCCATCGATCCGGATCTGACCGAGAATATATTTAAGGAATTCGAAAAAGAAGTTTCAAAAGCTTTTAGTCAGATTCAAACCAAAAAATTCAGTAAATCCAAACCTCAAAAGCAGGTCACACTGCTTTATAAATACGTGAATGAAAGAAAGCTATTCAGGTACCAGGAAAAGACTCTGTTTCCGCATCTTTTTGTTAACGGAACTTTCAATTGTTTGACCGCTTCTGCTTATTATGGTTTTTTAATGGATTCCCTGGGAATCACTTATGAGTTTAAGGAAACTACAAATCACGTACACCCTGTGGCATTTCCTTCTGATTTTCAGATAAAAATTGAAACTACCGATCGAATATCCGGTATAGAATATTATGATGACAAGCTTAAATCAAAATTTGTGGATTACCTTCTTGAATCATCCATAATTGATCAAAATGAATTCCTGGCTAAATCGACCGAACAACTTTTCTTTGAATATTTCTTTCCGGAATCATCCATTGGGATGAGGGAACTGGCAGGATTACATTATATGAATGACGCCCTGTATAATTTTTATGTTTCCGAAACAGACAAAGCATTCAAACAAATTAAAAAAGCATACTACCTGTATCCGTCCGACAGAATGCTGGCTCTCTTTCAGTTTATTTTTGCTGAATATATTTTAAATAACAAATTTGATCATCTGAGGGATGCAAAAATTTTTATTCTTCTGTCCCGGTTCCCGGAGGAAAGAATAGAACAACAATCCATTGTGAATTTGTTTTTATACCTGACAGACCAGGTCCTGATAAAAAGGGAAGATGGGGAATTATATGATGATATTTTTTATTACCTCATGGAAAACCTGGAAGAAACAGCTTTGAAAAAAAATATAGAATTTCAATACTATTTTTTTAGAGGAAGTGCTTTTATCTCCGGTTTCAAATTTGCGGAAGGCCTTGAATTAATTGAAAAGGCATTCATTATTGATCCTGAAAATAAAGAGGTTCAATCAATCATGATTAACAATTTTGCTTATATTTTTTATAACTCACCAACCCCGGAATTACTGCAACAACTCGAGGATTATGAAAAGGAATTCCCCGAAATCCAATCCAATGGAGGCTATATTAATTTAAAGATGAACGGATACCTGATAATAGCTCAGCAATTATTTGATTTTCAGAAAGAAAAAGAAGCAATAATGAATTTACATAAATTCGAAGAGCTTTACTATAATAATCCGGATATATTATTTGATGAAAACCTTTTAGCAGAGGCCTATTCGGCGGCAGCGGCATATTTTTTTAAGAAATACGATAATACAAAAGCCAGAAAATACATTGAAAGAGGCCTGGAATTCGCACCTGATAATTTTGAACTTCGTTATCGTTTAAAAAATATCTGATACCTTATTTATTGTCAATTGCAAGATTGAACTTTCGGTTTAAAACCACCTGGTTCTTTAGCCTGCTGGTAAACCTGGCAGAAATGGACAGCGTTTCCATTCTAAAATCCCCTCTTTTCACGATAATTGTGTAAACTCCAACTCCATTTTCCGTGTCCACAGGCCAGCATCCTTCGTGTAAGAATTTTCCTTCATCCAGTTCCCCGATAAAAAATTTAGTGTTCCCATGTGGTGTAGATAATCTGATTTTAAGGGTATAAGTATTATTAAATGCCAGATTATTTATTTTTTCTATCAATATTCTCTGATCGTACTCTATTTCTTTCCCGTCCTGATCAAATTCTTTTAATCCCATTCCTGGGAATCCATTTTTATAGGCTGCTTCTGCCATTAGTTTTCCATCCTTATAAAAGTATTTCCTTGTTCCATTCAGTTTGCCGTTGGCATAAAATGACTCCCGGTATAATTCACCAGTCTTATAGTAAATTTTAGCAGGCCCTTCCAGTTTATTATGCTGGTAATTAAGCCTTCCCCTCAACTGCCCGTTTGGAAAATATTCTACGGCCGGTCCGTGCCTTTCGCCCATATTATAGCTGAAAACTTTGTTCAGGTTCCCATCCCTGAAGAAAATTTTCATCAGACCGTGGGCAAGACTATCCTTTACCTCTGTTTCCACCGAGACTGTCCCGTCAGAATAATATTCATATGCCAGTTTTACTTTTTCTTCCGGTTGTGTTTGTTCTTTGCAGGATATAAAAAGGACCATAAAAGTCAGGATCAGCAGGAATTTAAATGGATACATGATAAATTTTTTATAATTGACAGCATTAATATAAGCAGTTTTTTTAAAAAGGATAAAATTTAAGGTTCAAATTAATCTGCTCTTCATCATAGGTAATAATATACATAATTGAATATTTTCCTTAAATTTGCCTTAGATGATAATATCTGATTTGAAATTAAATTGAATAGCTGGAAAACTTAATCATAACAACAACCCATAAAAAAAGCATATATGAAAAAAATTACCGTAATTGGAGCCGGAAATGTAGGTGCTACCTGCGCCAATGTGATAGCTCATAAAGACCTCGCCAAAGAGGTTGTACTGGTTGATATTAAGGAAGGTCTGGCTGAAGGGAAAGCTCTTGATATCTGGCAATCCTCCTCCATCAATAATTTCAATGTAAGGATGGTTGGTAGCACAAATGATTATCTGAAGACAAAAGGTTCAGGTATTGTGGTTATTACTTCGGGACTGCCAAGAAAGCCCGGAATGTCAAGAGATGATCTTATTAAAACCAATGCAGGAATAGTAAAAGAGGTTACAGAAAGTGTGGTGAAATACTCACCGGAAGCAATAATCATTGTTGTTTCCAATCCCCTGGACGTGATGACCTATGCAGCTTACAAGGCTGCTAATAAAT
>CBDUPM010000390.1:0-3468 GCA_965369105.1 uncultured Bacteroidales bacterium
ATGCAATGTAATCAGGGACCCTAAATTGTAGTTTTTATCCCTGTCAAGATAAAAATTATTAGAAAGACTAATTCTGTCAATCTGATTATAAACTTCACTCAGATTGGAATAAAGATATTTATATTCATCCCGGCCATAAATAAATTCGCTTTTGTCATTTCTGCCAAAGGTTTTACTCGCTCTTCCTTCCAGATTATTCTGATCCATTCTGAAATTCCGGTTGGTTTGCAATTCTTCCTGATCCCATTGGGACTTCCTAAAGCTAAGCGATACAGGCAAAAACTTATTGTTTGTAGATAAAATGGCTCCCCACAATCGGTTTTTGGACTGCACATCGGTGAGCAACTCCCTGTTAAAATAACTCTGGTGCAAATTCAAATACGAATTCAGGGTTATTATTTTGTTATTGAAAAGAGTTGTTTTTATTCCTAATTTATTTAAAGTTCTGACTTCCGATCTGTCGGGAATAGAAAGGTATTTTTCTCCCCTTGATTCAGGATTGAATTCTCCTTCAAGGTCAAGCAAAACAATTTCCGGATCCCATAAATAGCTTTTGGATTGAAGTCGCAGCCCGCCAATATAATATATACTCTGCTGGTCGTCGCCAATATCATTGAACAGACTCTTTTGATCTCTGAAAATACTTTTAAGTTTAACTTCTCCTGAAACAGATTTTTGATGCCAGAATCCATGTGATCCATTTCCATTTTGGCCGAAGCTCTCTCCTAAGGGTAAAAGCAACAGAAAAAATGAAAATAAATATTTAAATCCTGTTTTCATTAAAGTATCATCTAGTAAAAGTTCCAGGTATTCCCCCCATGAGGGTTATGGCACTCGGTACATGCATATTCTTCTATTCCTTCATGCATTTCATTTTTGAAAATCCATTCAGAATTATGGCAATTCAGGCATAGATCCTGCCCGGTTTTCAATAATAAATATTCTGATTTCGACATGTGTGGATTATGACAGGCGGAACAATACCCTCCTGCTACTGGTCCATGAATAAACTTATAATCAAGGCTATAATCTACATGACACTGATAACAGAGTTCAGGTTCTGCCATTGCAAGCTCACCCAGAGAATTCGCATTATGACAAACATCACAAATCCTGTCTGTATAAGGCTCATGATAAAGATATGATGTTTCGGCTACAATGGATACTTCGTCAACACTGATACTGTCAATTGGATAGATAGAATCTGCCTCCAGAGTCAACTGATCCTCAAGAGGTACCGGAACTCCATCGAAGAAAAAAGAAAGAACCTTATTTCCAGCTTTGGGTGAACAGGAATAAGGGGCTAACAAGCTAATAGCCAGCAACAGGAATAAATATTTATTTTTTGTATATGGCATTCAGCTGAAAATATTTTACCTGGTTTTTATATTCCCATAAACATTTACTTTATCCGGGCCATACTGATTGGATACAAAGATTAGTTGAAGCAGCTCGAAATTCTCGTGTACGAATGGTTTGAAATAGTCCAGGAGCTCCTGAGTAATTGCTATACCGGCTGGTAAACCCATTGCACCTGGCCCATTATAAGATCCTCCAAAAAACATCAATAATTCACCCTCATTATTAAAGACCTGGGTATTCTCGAAGGCAGCATCAACTACATATATATTTGAATCCCGGTCAACAGAAATTCCTTTGGGTCTAACAAACTGTCCGTAATTCCTCCCATACTCTCCAATGGATTTTTGGAATTCACCATCGAGTGAATAAATCTTTATTTTGAAGTCCCCAAAATCTGATACATAAACTCGATCATTTGCCAGGAAAATATTTACGGGTTGGAAAAGATAGGCGCTATCTTTGGGATTTGTATCCGGAAATTCATTTATCAGTTCAAAATTCGTGGTATCATAAACCTGAATTTTCTGAGCCTCCAGATTCGCCAGGTAGATATTCCCTTTATAAACAGAAACTGCGGTAGGTTTAAAGTTCTCCTTTCCTCCAAATGCATCCAGGTATTTACCCTCTTCATCAAAAATAACTATCTGATGTCTTTTGCTATCCGCTACATATAATTTATCATTTTCATCAACATAGCAATTTATAGGAAGCTGAAGCTGCCCCATCCCTGTGGGAATAAAATAATCAAAGGTATTATTCACCAAGTCAATAATTTCCATACCACCTGCACCTGAATCAGCAATATAGATTTTCCCATTTCGTATAAAGATTCCATAAGGTTTTATGATGGGCTTTTCCGGAGCTTCTCCAAAAAGGAACCTGTTAAATCCTGATTGCCTGCCGGAAACATCCCCTGAAGTATTGATTGAGGTTAAAAACTGTATTCTTGGTTCATCGGGAGGTAAAGGAAAAATAACTATTTCATCTGCCGAGGGAGCTTGTACGATTTGCCGGGTACAGGAAAATGATAGCATAATCCCTGTCAGGACAAAAGAAAAATAAATGTATCTGATCTTCATTGAAAATTTTTGATATCAAGCTTTTGAAAAAATACCTCCAATAGACTTTGGACTATTGGATACAGCTATTCTTATATGGCTTAACAATTATTTGTCATGACAGGTTAAGCAGAGTTCGCTGTTTATATTGGTCATTTTTAATAAATAGGCTACACCAAATTTATTATGAACATCGTGACATGAAGCACATTCCATTTTATCCGCAAAAAGCATATCATTTCTAATGGTGGAACCCAGACTGGAATTTGTACTGGAAGGCTGATGAAGCCCACCGTCTGTTATGGCAAGTGCATCAGTATATTCAAATGAAATGGGATGTTCCTTGCTCATATCATTACCTGAGACACCACCAATTCTTGAAGAACCTGAGATAAAACTGCTTCCGGTAGTCAGGCCTCCAAAGTTCTCGAGGGCAACAGTTCCATCGTGACAACTCAAACACAATTTAGAACTTGCACTTGGGTCAGTAATGGTTGTACCTCCATGAGAATCGAAGGTAGGAGAAGAGTAGAGAGTATAACTGGCCACACTTGTAAGTTCATGGTTCCATAAGGGAGCATTTGAAACTCCATCCATTGCCTGGTGGGGAGTATGACAAATGACACAAACCTTATTTGTGGTTGGAGCCCAGCTTTGTCCTGAAAAGTCATGTGCTGTTCCACTTATCTGTCCATAGCTAATCTGTCCTATTGTTAACAAACACAAAACCATAATAGAAAGCAATAATTTTTTCATGATTTTTGGTTTTTTGAGTATATGACAATTTAAAAAAATTAATTCACTTTAAAAATTATAATATCAAATACTTATAGAAATCCATATTACAGTTTCCCTTTAAAACACTTTTAATAACTCCAGCCAGGGTGATTTTTATTATGGCATTTCAAATAACATCTTCCTGAAAAATTGCCTGTATCTTCATATCTGAATAATGTATTATTTGCCGGAAAAACAATGTTCAGGTCAAAATTTATCAAATTAGAATGATTGATTGAATTTCCCTGTGAACTGCTTATGCCATGGGCAT
>CBDUPM010000391.1:0-3455 GCA_965369105.1 uncultured Bacteroidales bacterium
TGGGAAAGACATTTATCTTGAAAAACCTTTAACCTACTCCATAAAAGAAGGACAGGAATTGATTAAGGCAGTGCGTGGAAATGACAGGATTCTTGCCGTGGGAAGCCAGCAACGATCAGATCCGAATTTCCAGCATGCGGTAAACCTGGCGAAAGACGGAAAACTTGGAAAATTGACAAAAGTGGAAGTATTCCTGGGAAGACTGGATTCACATCCTATGCCCTATGATTTACCGGAAGAACCTGTTCCGGATGGTTTGAACTGGGATATGTGGATCGGACCTGCACCAAAGTTACACTTTAACAGTAAACTGAATCCTCCCATTTCACTGGACCCGCCTGTAGATGAACAATTCTGGGGCGGATGGAGATGGTTTAAGGAACTGGCCGGTGGACTTATGACCGACTGGGGAGCTCATATGATGGATATCGCCCAATGGGGAATGGGATATGATCATTCAGGTCCGGTGAAAGTTATTCCAATCGGTTTTGAAGGAAATGAATTTTTAACCTATGTTTTTGACAATGGCCTTGAAATCAAGCATGTTGATTTTAACAAGGGTCAGCAGGGAGTGAAATTCTATGGAGAAAATGCCTGGGTTGAAGTCGGACGGGATCATTTTATAGCTTCCGATGAGTCATTATATGCTGAAGTTGAAGACACAGAAGTGCCTTATGAAGGGAGAGCGGCTCATCATATTAATTTTATTGAATCCATCAGGACCCGGAAAGATCCGGCAGCAACCGTTGAGATAGGACATTCTATCTGCACTTCATGCACCCTTGGAAATATTGCCAGTGAACTGGGAAGGCCCGTTGAATGGGATCCGGCAAACCAGGTTTTTGTCAATGATGAAGAAGCTTCTGAATTCCTGCACAGGGATTATGAGAATGGGTATAAATTGTAGGTGAGACATCATCCAAAATCTAAGGTCAATGGTCTGGGGTCTGCGCTGGTTGTCGGACTCCAGGCCTCAGACTACCTGTAAAACCCCATCTCTTCAACATATTCCCATACTTTAGGGGGAAGGTAAAATTTCACGGTTTTCCCTTCAGCTATGGCTTTTCTTATAAAGCTTGAAGAAATTTCCATTTTGGGAGCATGGACGATTTCGATATTATCGTGTGATAATATTTCTTTCTCACTAACACCATGCCTGGGGTAAATAATCCGTTTGTATTTCTCAATTAATTCCCGGGAGTTCTTCCACTGAGAAAAACTTTTCAGATTATCTGCTCCCAGAATTAACTGAAATTCATGGGCCGGGTATTTTTCTGAAAGGTAGGCCAGGGTATCACAGGTATAGGAAGGTTTGGGCATTTGGAATTCAATATCATTGACCTTAAATCGCGGATCATCATCAATAGCCCGGTATACCATTTCCAGCCGGTGATGATCGTCCAGTAAAGTTTTTTTTCTTTTCAAAGGATTTTGAGGGCTGACAATAAACCATAATTCCTTAATTTCGGTATACTCAACAATATACTCGGCAATAGCCATATGTCCATTATGTATAGGGTTAAAAGAACCAAAAAATAAGGCTGTTTTCATGGCATTTGGATTTAACTCTCTATGAATTTCCGGACGAGAGATTCGGTTTTTTTAACGGCCTCCTGTAAATTCTCATTTACCACCACTTCGTCAAACTGGTCGATAAATTTTGTCTCATAGGCAGCTTTTTCCAGCCTGGTTTTTAAAGTTTGTTCATCTTCAGTATTTCTGTTTCTGAGTCTTTTTTCCAGAATTTGAAAGTCGGGAACTTTTATAAATATGGCCAAAGCATCTTTTTCGAACTGTTTTTTTAGATTTAAGGCTCCTTTTACATCCACATCAAAAACAACATGATGTCCTTTATTCCAGATTCGTTCCAATTCTGATTTCAGGGTTCCGTAATATTTATCTTTATAAACTTCTTCCCATTCAACAAATTCTTGTTTGTTTGTTTTCTCCCTGAACTCTTCCGGACTCAGAAAATAATAATTTATTCCCTCTTTTTCATCTCCCCGTGGTTCCCTGCTTGTGGCGGAAATGGAAAACTCAAGCTCGCTGTTTTTTTGCAACAGGTGATTAACAATGGTTGTTTTCCCTGAACCGGAAGGGGCTGATATAATGATTAATTTTCCTTTCATTAAAGAATATTAAGTATTAGTTCTTTAATTTTTTCAAGATCATCTTTCATTTTCACAACAATATGTTGAATGTCTGAATCATTTGCCTTGGACCCCAGTGTATTTATTTCTCTTCCCATTTCCTGGCAGATAAAAGACAATTTCTTTCCTGCCTCGGTTTCAGATTTTAAAGTTTCGATAAAGTACTGACAATGATTATCCAGCCTGACTTTCTCTTCAGAGATATCCAGTTTTTCAAGATAAAAGATCATTTCCTGTTCAAAACGATTGGAATCCAGCTCTTCGGAGATTTTTAGCTCATCAATCGATTTTCTGATTCTTTCTCTTAATTTATCAATTCGGTTGGTTTCAAATGCTTCAATGGTTTTTCTGAGTAAAAGAATACTTTCAACCCTCTCTAAAAGATCTGATTCCATTGATTTGCCTTCCTGGGTTCTGAATTCAATAAGTTTTTCTATAGATTCCTCCAATCCCTGTTTTATTAAAATCCATTCATCTTCATTCAAAGTCATCTTTTCTGTCCTGACAGTATCCGGCATTTTCAATATGGATGAAATGGGATCAGTTTCTTTTATCCCTAATTTTTCCTGAAGATTTTTAATCTGACGGTAGTAATTTTCAAAAACATCCGGGTTAATTTGTGAGGTTGATATCCCTTCATTCAACTCATAATAAATGCTGCAATCCACTTTTCCTCTTTTCAGCTTATCCTGAAGTATTCTTCTGATCTGAAGTTCCTTTTCTCGATAGATAGCAGGCAGTTTCAGGTTTGTATCAATATTTTTTGAGTTTAGGGATTTTATTTCTATGGTTATTTTTTTATCAGAAAGACTTACTTCAGTCTTACCGTAACCCGTCATGGATAGCAACATTCTGTTTCTTTTTAAATGAATAGCAAAGGTAAAAAAAAATGTTAAGTGTATTGGGAAATACAATTATAATGCAGGAAGGAAGATTTTTTTAATAGAAATCAGGTGCCCACTATTCTCCGTGGCTGTAAGGCCTGATCTTTCGACTCCGGAGGAGCCTGGGTTACGGCTTTTGTTTTCCAGCGTCCGGTCAAATAATAAAACCATGAAAGCAATGCCCCCATTGCAAGTCCCATGGGTACAGCCCACCATATCCCTGTTTCACCTATTTTACCCGACAGCCACCAGGCAGCAGGAATTCTGATCAGCCACAGGGCAATAAGGGTAATAAACATGGGAATCAGAGTATCTCCGGCACCTCTCATTACTCCCCCAATCGTAAACATTAAACTGAACAGGATATAAAATGAGCTGACAATCAAAAGGTATTCTCCTCCAATTCGAATCACTTCCGGAT
>CBDUPM010000392.1:0-3454 GCA_965369105.1 uncultured Bacteroidales bacterium
GAGATGTGGACCTGTGGAAAGTCCGGTGCTTCCTACATAGCCAATCACCTGACCCTGCTTCACATATGCTCCTGTATGGATTTCTTTGCCATACCTGCTTAAATGAAGGTAAGCCGTTGAATAGACGGAATTATGTTTGATTTTTACCATATGGCCTGCTCCCCCCGAATAGCCCATTTTTATGACCACACCATCCCCAATGGATACTACAGGAGTCCCGGCAGGTGCTGCATAATCAACTCCATGATGAGGTCTGCGATACTTTAAAATGGGATGCATTCTCGAATGTGAAAATCTGGAACTGATCCGGGAAAATTTTAAGGGTGCTTTTAAAAAGGCTTTTCTGAGACTCTTTCCATTTTCGTCATAAAAATCAGAGATACTGTCCTGGACAAAAGGGATAGCCCAAAAATCTGTGCTCATATGCTTAAAGTAGGCCCCGTGTATGGTTCCTATTCCTATACTGGTTTCATTTACAAAATATTCATCATAAATTACTTTCAGGCTATCTCCCTGCTGTAAGCCAAAAAAGTCGATGGACCAGGCATAAATATCGGCAAGCTCATTGGCCAGCATAGGGTTTCCATCATTATCCATCATACAATTCCATAAGGAGGTCTCGATTGTTCCGGTAAAGCTTGAATAAACCGTATCCACTTTTTTTTGCCCTATCCATACTGCCACTGAATCAACGAACTGAAAAGCCAGGTAATCGAGCGGGGTATGCTCGTAAACCAGGTAGTGAAGGGTGTGGGCTGAATCAGAACTGAAATAGGCCAGAAATGGTCGGCCCGACCTTATTTTCCTTAAATCAAATACTCCCCTTGCTTTTTCAGCAAGTTCATTTATGGTTCCGTTTGAAATACCGAAATCATTTAATAAAAGGGATATGGGTTGATTTCTTTTTATGTAACCTTCCAGTAGTTCGAGGGAATCAACCATTATTCTGTCAAATTTAATAACAGGATCCGGAATTATGATCTCAGGTTCTTCCAAATTTATACTTTCAGAGCTATCCGGATCCGGGTTTGAACAGGAGATTATAAAAAATCCTGAAATCAGAAATGTAAATTGTAAAAATCTGTTTATCATGAAATTCCTATACAACGATGTTAATAATTTTTCCGGGAACAATAATCACTTTCTTCGGAGCTTTTCCGTCCAGCCATTTAAATGATTTTTCATGCTGCAGTACCATGTCCTCTATTTCTTTTTTATCCATATCCAGCGGCAGTTCCAGTTTAAACCTCATTTTGCCGTTGAATGAAACGGGATATTCAAAACTGTTTTCTACCAGGAGGGATTCGTCAGCTTGTGGCCATTTTTCATAAGCAAGACTTTCATTGTGTCCGAAAATCTGCCATAATTCTTCGGCCAGATGGGGTGCAAATGGCGCAAGAAGCAAAGTAAAAGTATCTGCACTTTTTTGACTTATTTTAGCTTTTTTCACCGCCAGGTTTGTAAAAATCATCAGGGCTGAAACTGCGGTATTAAATCTCAGGTTTTCAATATCACCCTCCACTTTTTTGATCGTCTGGTGAAGCAGCTTTTCCAGCTCTTTATCTTCAGGACCTTCAAAAATGCTATCTGTATTTGCGAAGAACCGGTGAGCTTTGCTAAGAAAGCCGAAAACCCCTTTTACACCTTTATCGTCCCATGGTTTTGGTGCATCCAGGGGACCCATAAACATTTCATAAAGCCGAAATGAATCCGCCCCGTATTTAGAGGTTACATCGTCCGGGTTAATCACATTTTTAAGTGATTTGGACATTTTTGCAACTATCTGTTTCAATTCCTCCCTGGTTTCTTTATGAAAATACTTTCCGTCTCTCTCTTCAACCAGGTCACCATTTATTTTTGCTCCGGCCGGTGTTTCATATGCAAATGCAAGGATCATTCCCTGGTTAAACAGTTTTTTATATGGTTCGTCATGAGAAACTATCCCCAGGTCGAAAAGTACCTTATGCCAGAACCGGCTGTATAATAAATGCAGTACGGCATGTTCTGCGCCCCCAATATAAAGATCCACCGGCATCCAGTAATTTTCTTTTTCCTTATCAAAAATACTTTCTGAATTATCAGGATCAATATATCTCAGATAATACCAGCAGGAACCAGCCCATTGAGGCATGGTATTGGTTTCTCTTCTGCCTTTTCTGCCATTTTTATCCCTTACTTCCAGCCAATCTCCGGCATTTGCAAGCGGGGATTCCCCATTATCTCCGGGTTCATACTTTTCCATCACAGGCAGCTCAAGGGGTAATTCCTCATCATTCAGTAAGCTGATCTCCCCGTCTTCCCAATGAATAACCGGAAAGGGCTCTCCCCAGTATCTTTGTCTGCTGAATAACCAGTCGCGGATTTTATAATTCACCTTCGCTTCCCCGATATTCCTGTCGTCCAGCCATTCAATAGTTTTAGATATTCCTTCTTTTTTATTTAAGCCATTTATATCCAGGCCAGTTTCAGTGCTCGAAGAATTTATATAAACCCCATCCTCTGTCCAGCATTCATCACTTTTAAGAACTTTTTCGCGCAATTCCTTATCCTCCGTATCCGGATCCATTATACAGCTAATGTCCAGGTTAAATTGCCTTGCAAACTCAAAATCACGGGTATCATGTGCAGGAACGGCCATAATTGCCCCGGTTCCGTAACCAGTAAGAACATAATCTGCTATCCAGATCGGAATTTCTTTGTTATTCACCGGGTTAATG
Source organism: uncultured Bacteroidales bacterium (assembly GCA_965369105.1). GTDB lineage: Bacteria > Bacteroidota > Bacteroidia > Bacteroidales > JAGLSB01. The sequence continues at coordinate 2,718 of CBDUPM010000392.1, forward strand.
GCATAACTACCTGTAAACACACCGGTTTTTTCTTTGGAAAGGTCGGTTCTGTCAAGGTCAGATTTTAAACTTGCAGCTTTTACATAATCCTCAACTTTTGCTTTTTGACTACCGGTTGTGATTTTCCGGGTTAATTCATGCTCCGGTGCAAGCACCATGTATGTTGCACCGAACAATGTATCAGGCCGGGTTGTAAAAACCTTAATCTCTTCATCCTTATCTTTGAGTCTGAATATTACCTCGGCACCGATGGATTTCCCGATCCAGTTTCGCTGGGAATCTTTAATCCCGTTTTGCCAATCCAGATCATCCAGTCCTTGCAATAACCTTTCCGCATAATGTTGAATTCTCAGCATCCATTGCTTAAGATTCTTCTTTTCCACCAGGTTACCGCACTTCTCATGAGTCCCGTCTGTCAGCACCTCTTCATTCGCACAAACTATTTTACAGGAAGGACACCAGTTTACCTGTGCATTATCGTAATAGGCAAGTCTCCGGCTGTTGATATATTCCGTTTCGGCCTTCTCACCTTTTGAAACAATTTCTTCAGGTACCTTCAGTTCATCGATGGGTCTTCCTTTTTGCTGATCGAAATCGAACCAGGTATTATATAAACGAATAAAAATCCATTGGGTCCATTTGTAGTACCCGGGATCAGTGGTATTAATTTCCCGGTCCCAGTCGTAGCTTAATCCCAGTTCCTTTATTTGCCTGCGGAAGGTATCGCAATTTTTTTG
>CBDUPM010000393.1:0-3446 GCA_965369105.1 uncultured Bacteroidales bacterium
TTTCGTTTGGGAGACTACCAGGCTGGAATGAGCTTTTTCGATAAAGGTCTGGTTCATGGAAAAGGGGGATTAAAACTTTTTTACCAGATTTACCCGGAAGGAGATAAAAATGAAAAAATTTCAAAAATTTTAAAGAACCGATGAATTTCAACTTACCATACCTTCCTGAAAGGCCAGAAAAACCAAGAGATTATGGTCTTACCATGATGATGGATAAAGGATTAAGTCTAAGCGAGGCCTCAAGTTTTTGTGAGAGCAGTGCATCATTTACTGATCTGGTTAAATTTGGGTTTGGAACGGCCATAATTGCCAAACAACTCAGGGAAAAGATGGATGTTTATCGTTCGGCCGGCCTGGAACCCTATTTCGGAGGAACCTTGTTTGAGTCCTTTGCGGTGAGGAATATGGTCGACAATTTTAAAATTTTTGCCTCTGATATGGGAGTGGAGACTATTGAAATATCTGATGGATCCATGCGCATTGACCATGATGAGAAACTGGAGTATATCTCAAAACTTTCCAAAGACTTCAGGGTATTGTCGGAAGTGGGTTCCAAGGTGAAAGGGGTGGAGATACCTCACTCTGAATGGGTCAAGTTTATGGTTGAAGAGCTGGAAGCCGGTGCATGGAAAGTTATTGCTGAAGCAAGGGAAAGTGGAACCATTGGAATTTACAATAGTGATGGCTCTGCCAATATTGAACTGGTTAATGAAATCCTGGAAACCGTAAAAGGAGAAAATGTATTATGGGAAGCACCAAACAAAGCCCAGCAGGTGTGGTTTATTGAACTTTTGGGGGCAAATGTAAACCTGGGAAACATTGCCTCAAACGAAGTAGTTTCGCTTGAAGCTCTGCGTATAGGACTCAGGGGAGACACCTTCTTTACATTCTTACCCGAGGAATTCCAAGATAAAAAATTATGAGAAACATACAGGCCTACATTGTCTTGATGCTCAAGGGAATGGGGATGGGCGCTTCTGATGTTGTACCCGGAGTTTCAGGAGGAACCATTGCTTTTATTACCGGAATTTACGAGGAACTGATACATTCCATAAAATCTATTAACCTGGATGCACTTTCTTCAATCCTAAAATTCAGGTTTAAAGAATTCTGGCTTAAAATAAACGGAAATTTTTTATTAGCTGTATTTACCGGTGTCTTAATAAGCGTTTTCACCCTGGCAAATATCCTGGAATATCTGCTCAATAACCATCCGGTATATATCTGGTCCTTCTTTTTTGGACTGGTGATTGCATCGGCCATTATGATTTTAAAAGATATAAAGCAATGGAATCCGGTGATAGTCATTTCCCTCATATCAGGAATTGTTATAGCCTACCTCATTACCACAATTAGTCCCGCAGAATCCAATAAAGCGATCTGGTTTGTGTTTCTTTCCGGTTCCATAGCCATTTGTGCCATGATATTACCGGGAATTTCCGGAAGTTTTATCCTGGTCTTGCTTGGTATGTATCAATATATTCTGGGAGCGGTTAGCGACTTAAAGCTATCGGTTATCGGTATTTTTGCTGCAGGTGCCGTTATTGGACTTATTGCATTTTCAAACCTTCTTTCATGGTTATTAAAAAAATACAGGTATCCGGCAATTGCCCTTCTCGCAGGCTTTATGGGTGGATCGCTGAATAAAATATGGCCATGGAAACTGACGATTGAAACCTTTATTGACCGACATGGTGATGTCCGGCCCCTGGTACAAAAAAATATCCTGCCGGAGATTAGTTTGGAATCTGACTTTTTACCTGCTCTTGGAATTGCTTTTGCAGGCTTCATTATTATCATTTTGATCAGCAGGTTGTCGAATAAAAAAATGATTTGATTATGAAATTATTCGGTCTTATAGGGTATCCTCTTGGACATTCATTTTCTGAAAAATACTTTCAGAATAAGTTTGATACAGAAAGAATTAAAGATGTAGCTTATAAAAACTTCCCGATTAATTCCATTGAAAAATTAGAGGAAATCATTGATGAATTTCCCGAGCTGAGCGGATTAAATGTTACCATCCCATACAAGGAAAAGGTTATTAACTACCTGGATGAACTGGATTCAACCGCTCTGGAAATCGGTGCAGTAAATACCATTAAATTTATCCCCGGTTCAAAAGACATCCTTCTCAAAGGCTATAATACAGATGTAATTGGTTTTACTGATTCCTTAAAAACGGTTTTAAGAGATGATATCAGGTCTGCACTTGTACTTGGAACCGGAGGAGCCAGCAAAGCCATAATTTTTGCCCTGAAAAAACTGGGGATAAAAACTTTATCCGTAAGCAGCTCAGGTCAACCCAAATCCATCTCTTACAAGAGGATTTCTAAAACTGATATGGCTGATCATTTATTAATAATCAATACCACCCCTCTGGGTACATATCCGGATATCAACCGATGTCCCAATATCCCTTATGAATTTATTACCTCCCGCCATATCCTTTTTGACCTGGTATATAATCCTGAAGAAACGCTCTTTCTTAAAAAAGCAAAGGAATCGGGTGCCGGCATTTTAAACGGATATAATATGCTGGTTGGGCAGGCGGAAGCTTCCTGGAAGATATGGAATGACAAAGAATAAGGGAATTAAATGACAAATCCACCGACAAGCCGTACAGACGATTACTTTATTTATTCTTATTATTGCAATAAGTCTGCAAAAATAAGGATTTCTGCAATTGCTCAACTCCTCCAGGAAAGTGCATGGTTACATGCCGAAAGTTGCGATTTGGGGTATACAGCACTCAAAAAACAGGGTTTGTTATGGGTATTGTCCGGATTAAGAATAAAAATACTGGATCTGCCCGCCTGGGGCGAAAATTTAAAACTCAAAACTTGGGGCAGGGGATATGATAGTCTTTTTGCCTATCGCGATTTTAAAATCACAGATCAAAATCAAACAAATAACAAAATTGAAGCTACCAGTTCATGGCTGATCATTAATGAGGAAAACAGAAGGCCTAAAAGAATAGTACCTGAAATGCAAAAAATAATTCCTTATGACAATCCATTGAATCTGGCCAATCCCTCAAAAATTCAAATCCTTAAACCACCTTACGCTACTCGCAGCTTAGTTGTATTGTTTTCCGATATTGATGTTTACAATCATGTAAATAATACCAGGTATATCCAATGGTGCATCGACTCACTGTCAGATTATCATAAAGAAATCTTCAGGATATCAGAGTTCGAAATCCGTTTTATTTCAGAAACTCATTTAAATGATGAAGTTGAAATTGAAATATCAAAGGATGAAAGATCGTATTATTTTAAAGGAATTAACAGGAGTAATACTAAGGATATTTTCCATGCCAGCCTGACCTACCATAAATTATAGGTTCTAAATAAAAGGAAATTCGCTCTCTCCGACAGGATTTTTTAATTTATAGGTTTCGGGATATTGGATATCAAAAAGGTATAATCCATGTGCCGGAGCAG
>CBDUPM010000394.1:0-3444 GCA_965369105.1 uncultured Bacteroidales bacterium
GTTAAGCAAAAGTCCGGATAATATTTTAGTGATAACTTTCAAACTGAATATATATTAGTTCTTCTAAGTTAACGAAAATCAATGGATTTTGGTTCAGAAATACTATGGCTACTTTCATCCAGTAATTTTGAGAATTCTTTTTGACGTCTTTCATACTCAGGATTGTCCATCATCTTTCCATCCTTATAAATAAGCTCCAGGTCAACAATATTGCCCTCTTTATAATAAACCCACTGCCCATCCATTATCCCGTTTTTATATTGTCCGGTTATGGATAAACTTCCATCTGATGCAAAGGATTCAAATTTACCATTTCTCCGGCCTTTCAGATGCTCGCATTTTAACCTGATCTGACCATTTTCATAAAACTGTTCCCAGGGGCCATGAAGGGTATCGTTTTCATACCGAATCTTTTCGGCTACCTCATGGTTGTCGTAATATTTTATAGTGTAACCATCTTTTTTACCTGAGGAATATTGTTCTTTCATTGCCAGTCGCTGGTTAAAAAAGGAATAATAATTCCAGGTACTGTCTTTTAGTTTATTCATATATTTTCCTTCGGCCGCTAAATCCCTGTTTTCATAATACAACTTAGCATATGAAGTTCCATCAGGAAAGAATGTCATTTCTGCTTTTTTCACACCCCCTTCATAAAACCTGGTTAATAATCCAACAGGTTTACCTGATTTAAACATTCCCTCATACATGAGGTTTCCGTTTTCATAATATTTTTTCCAGACCCCGGTTTTTAAGCCATGTTCATCCAGCTGATTTATATCAGGATTCTGGCTGAAAACTAAAACTCCGGAAAACAGAAATAAAAAAGTGAAGACCAATCGTTTCATTCAGCAATGCTTTTGTTCTGAATTCTAAGCGAATTTCGTACCAAAAAATTAAAACAAAGATAAAAAAAAAGGGCTGTCTCAATTTTTGAGACAGCCTCTTTTTAACATATTTCGTTATATTTTACTTTACTTCTTCAAAGTCAACATCAGTTACCTCCTGGTCATCTGATTTGGAATCTTCAGAGGATGCTTCTCCTGAGGAAGCTTGTCCCGGATCAGCACCTGCCTGGGCATCCTGGCTGGCTTTATACATCTCTTCTGATGCAGCTTTCCAGACTTCGTTAAGCTCATTCGTTGCTTTTTCAATAGCATCCAGATCTTCTGATTTATGAGCTTCCTTCAGCGTAGCTACAGCTTTCTCAATGGGCTCTTTTTTATCAGCCGGAATTTTATCACCAAATTCTTTCAACTGCTTTTCAGTCTGGAATACCAATGCATCTGCAGCATTTAGCTTATCAATTCTTTCTTTTGCAGCTTTGTCGGCAGCTTCATTTTCCTTGGCTTCCTGTTTCATTTTTTCAATGTCGCTGTCACTGAGACCGGAAGAGGCTTCAATCCGTATACTTTGTTCTTTTCCTGTTCCTTTATCTTTAGCAGAAACATTCAGAATTCCGTTTGCATCAATATCGAATGTTACTTCAATCTGAGGAACACCCCTGGGGGCAGGTGGAATTCCATCCAGGTGGAAGCGGCCAATGGTTTTATTATCTTTTGCCATAGGTCTTTCTCCCTGCAGTACATGAATTTCAACTGAAGGCTGACTGTCAGCAGCCGTGGTAAAGGTTTCCATTTTCTTGGTAGGAATGGTTGTATTGGATTCAATCAGTTTTGTTGAAACGCCACCCATTGTTTCGATACCAAGGGAAAGAGGAGTTACATCCAATAAAAGAACATCTTTTACTTCACCTGTTAATACACCACCCTGGATAGCAGCACCAATGGCCACAACTTCATCAGGATTCACCCCTTTGGATGGAGCTTTGCCAAAATACTTCTGTACGATTTCCTGGATTGCAGGAATCCTTGTTGAACCACCTACCAGAATTACCTCGTCAATGTCTGATGACTTCAATCCTGCGTCTTTCATTGCCTTTTTACAGGGTTCAATGGTAGCCTGGATCAATTTGTCAGCCAGACTTTCAAATTTTGCCTTGGTAAGGGTTTTAACAAGGTGTTTCGGTACACCATCGACGGGCATAATATAGGGGAGATTAATTTCAGTGCTGTTAGAGCTGGATAATTCAATTTTAGCCTTTTCAGCAGCTTCTTTTAATCTTTGCAACGACATTGGGTCCTTTGATAAATCAGCACCTTCCTCATTTTTAAATTCTGTTACCAGCCAGTCAATAATTACCTGGTCAAAATCATCCCCGCCAAGATGGGTATCCCCATTTGTAGACTTTACTTCAAATACACCATCACCCAGTTCAAGGATGGATATATCAAAAGTACCTCCACCCAGGTCAAAAACAGCAATTTTCATGTCTTTGTTTCTCTTGTCGAGACCATAGGCGAGGGATGCGGCTGTAGGTTCGTTAATAATTCTACGAACAACCAATCCGGCAATTTCTCCCGCTTCCTTTGTAGCCTGGCGCTGGGAATCGCTAAAATATGCTGGTACAGTAATAACCGCTTCCTTTATTTCCTGGCCAAGATAATCTTCAGCCGTTTTCTTCATTTTCTGCAGAACCATAGCGGATAATTCCTGGGGCGAAAATTTTCTGTCATCAATCTCTACCCGTGGGGTATTATTGTCGCCTTTTACCACTTTATAGGGTACCCGTGCAATTTCCTTGCTAACCTTATCATAGGTTTCTCCCATAAATCTTTTTATGGAAGAAATGGTTTTGGTCGGATTTGTAATTGCCTGACGTTTTGCAGGATCACCTACTTTTCTTTCTCCATTTTCGACAAAAGCCACAACGGATGGTGTGGTCCTTTTTCCTTCGCTGTTAGGAATCACAACTGGTTCGCTTCCTTCCATTACAGAAACGCAGGAGTTGGTGGTACCTAAATCTATTCCAATAATTTTACTCATAATGTATATTAATGTTTATGTATTCGTTTATTTGCCTGTAAGATGACAAGTTCCATGCCAACAGACCAAATGCCCTTTTTTTTGCCATTTTTTCGGAAAAGGAATTGTCAGTTTATGACATGTTGACATAATGTCAGAGAATAGTGGAAGTAATCAGTTGGCCGGGTGACGCCATGAACCTATGAGAACAAGACCAGTTTACCCCATACATAAAACCAACTTTTGTATCCCGCATAATTGATCAGACCTGTGGAGCTATTTCTATTTTTTGCTTACTTTTGTATTCTCATCAACAATTGAAAAAATGTCACTTCATACCCAGGTCAGACGAGTTACTACCCATGTCCTAACCGCCATGAAAGCCAAAGGCGAGAAAATTGCCATGCTAACTGCATATGATTATTCAATGGCCAGCATCCTGGATCAGGCTGGTATTGATGTTATTCTTGTGGGTGATTCTGCTTCCAATGTAATGGCAGGTCACGAAACCACCGTCCCTATTACCCTCGAGGAGATGATTTACCACGGATCATCAGTTGTCAGGGCAGTAAAAAGGGCCCT
>CBDUPM010000395.1:0-3431 GCA_965369105.1 uncultured Bacteroidales bacterium
AAGAATAAAAATAATAGTTCTTTGCATATCAGGAATTGTTTTGCTTTAGGGTAAAACTTTGTTTTCCTAAACTTATTTTGTAAAAGAGGGTAAAATTAAAAGGATTGGCCAAATATTCAATAGCCTGTTCATACAGAACTTCGAATCTATGTGGGCATAAATATTTTTGATAAAAACAAGTATTACCTTAATTATTCCGTCTATTTGGAGATGATCATTCGTTTTTGATAAGTTCTTTGTTCATCTTTAAGCTGGAGAATATATATACCCGGATTTATATTCTCTGATTTCCATCGGATTTCATGTAAGCCTTCAGGCAGGTTTTCATTCAGGACTTCATCTAAAATTTTACCATTAATGTCGTATACAGAAATGCTGATTTCACCTGCTTCCGGAAGTTTGAAGCTAATCGTGGTTTCATTTATAAAGGGGTTAGGGTAATTCTGATAGAGAATTAAGTTTTCCCTTTCGCCGGCGAGCTGATTTCCATTATTATTCATTTTATTGGAGCTGCCGGGAGTTCCTGCTATTTCAGCTGAAGAGGCCCAGTTGAACCCCAAAGAATTATCTGTATTCGGATTTACCAGGGCAATAGATTTGGTCGGTATCTCAGCTAAATCGGGCCATGGATACTCGCTTGCATAACATACCACATCCACTTCGTTTAATTCCTTATCATATAATCTGACACATTCTCCGGCGCTGTTCAGACCGAATTTTGTATTACCAACGCAATTTTGGACTTCAGGGTTTTGTTCAAAAAAACTTTCCCTGTTTTCAACGATTACCAGATATTCATAGGGCTTTAGTAATGTGCCTTCTTTAATTTTGAAACTATGACCCTCATCAGAATCCTTCAAAATCCATCCTCCGATGTCTTTAATTTCACTTGAATTATTAAAAATTTCAACCCAATCTCTGGTCCCTAATACCGGTTTATATCCTATTTCGTTTATAATTACACCTTCAAATTCGGTTTTCGAATAAGGTTCAAAATAAGCAGTAATATTTTTTGAAGAAGACATATCATATGTGATTTCTTTATCGGTTGCAGATATCCCACCTCCCCATCTGACAAAACGATAACCTTCCGGAGGAATTGCACTTAGTGTTACAGGAATATCATTGAAATAAATACCGGTCCAGTTAAATGAATCGAGCATCAGACTGTTTAGCTTAATTTTAGCTTTAGAAGCACCCTGGGTATTGATGCTCAGGGTTCGGAGAGAGGAAATACCGAAAAAATCCAATAATTGGTCGTACATCGCATCGGGACGAATTTCACCAAACCTTTTAACGGAATAAATATTATTTCTCCAGGTAGAAACATTCCCTCCCCATTTTTCCACATGGTTTTTCATTTCTTCTTCAATCCAGGTTGCATAGAACTCCGTCATTTCAGAGATATTTTCCGGAAGAAAGACGGAATTCATCATATCGGCCATGGAATTTAAAAAATCTTCTTTGAATTCCTGGTTTTGCAAAAGGGTCCTTAACAAAAAGGTAGACCATGATGGGTTTGGCCATCCATCACCTTCAGTGGTTGTAGCGAAATCTATACTGTTATTATATGCTTTATTTAAATTCCATAATCCCAGTCCAAAATCGGTGTCATACATAATCCACCTCCACTTTGCATAGTCTGCATCAAATTTCCAGTATTTTATATTATTACCCGGCCAGTCTTCATTTGCATAATATATCTGTGCCACCTGGTAATCAATAAAATTTGGGATATCCATTCTCGCTTTTACGTATTCATAGTTTCGTTGATTCGAGATTGAATTAGCTTTTAAAAAATTCAGCAATTGAACAAAATCCTGGCTACTTCCCTGAACCACCCCATTATCATTAACCAAAAGATTCATCCTGTCAGGATTCAGATCTGAATCAAGACTGGAAATAAAATGTTCATTTATTTTTTCTCTAAGGTTAAAAATTCCCCAGTATTCGCCATTCAAATATAATACTACAGGCTTTCCTGCCTGGTAATCAATGTTTTTTGATGATACCAGTTTCGTCATAAGCATATCCCGGTAATGAATCCCGCTCTGGTTGGCCTGACCAAACCATTCATTTCCTGAATTTCGTAATACCAGGGCTTCAAACTTGTCGTAATCTTTATCATCAAAGACCTTAAACTGAATATTTTTAGCACCGTATTCACTTCTTGCATAAATGGCAAGTGATTTGGCCGCATGGCCTCTTGAATAGGCCCCATAAACTTTTATTCCGGCATTAAGCCTGAAACCGGAATCTCCATCGGGGGTATAATACTCCACATGGGCAGGTCTTTCCCAGTCTTCCCAGAAATTTGCTCCAAAATAAGGGTAACTGGAATTGGCATTGTCCCCCAGGACATATATCCCGGTCTCATTGTCCCATAAATTTGCCGGGTCTGTTGATATAAAAACACTGGCAAGACCATTGGTGGACTTGGTAAAATAAGTTCCGGTTATGATTTCACCCGGTAATCTTCCCTCATCCAGGATTCGTGCCCTTATAGTTGTGGTAGCCATTATTCCCAATTGTCCCTGGTATTTGAATGAATTGAGGTCAGGTTCAGACCCATCCGTAGTATAATAGATATTGGCTCCGGAATCCGACGACAGAATGCTTACATAAAGCCCGGTTTTATAGTAGCCCGGTGCCTTGCCAAAGCTCAGGCTACCCGGAACAGTTAGTTCATATGCCTGACTGGTATTTGAAAACCAGGGTGTCGGTTGTGTAAAAACTTTAATAGAACCCTTTTCTTCATTTGGAAATCCAAGCGACATATTTACCGGATTGAACTCCACCGGAAAATGTTGTACAAGTTCACCACCCGGGGCTGTCAGATACAGGCTGTCCCCATCTTTATCAATTTTGAAATTGGCATGAAAACTGGAGGAGCTCAGTCCCAGGACAGGATCAGGATCTTCCAGTTTCTTACTGGCTGACTGATAGGAGAGAAAAGGAATGATACTCAGGTCGGATGATCCTGAACTATGATTATGAACCTGGATGGCAAGCACGTTTTCACCGCTTGTTAAAAGAGGGATTTTATTTGTTATATCAATTTCCAGGGGTTTTGCCCCTGAGATCATAAGCGGCTCTGTATATTCCAGTGCAGTGGTATAGTAGGGGAGAGGACCTGCGGTAGATTCCAGGTTCATCCGCCCGATTTCCACTCCGTTCAGATAGGCAATAAAGCCATCGTCATAATCAAGACTGAAAATCAATTTCTCAATTTGATCTATATCAGATACCGTAAAGCTTTTTCTCAAATAAACTGATATGGTTCCAGCATCAACCACTGTGGCATCATCATTATCTCCATAACCTATGCCTGTAGCTCCTGATGACCATGATCCATCATTAAAACCGGGTGACCTCCACTCAGCCGGTGGTTCAGAGGTGGGAATTTGATATTTCCAGACATCTCCTTCGGT
>CBDUPM010000396.1:0-3424 GCA_965369105.1 uncultured Bacteroidales bacterium
CCCTGCAAAAAGAGTATCTTCCAGATTTGGTTTATTCTTCCAGGCTGCACATAAAATCAGCAAATCTCTTTTATCTTTCTTCAGAAGGTCTGCAATTGCTTTCAAATTTAAAAAAGCTCCTACTATTACCCTTTTCCCTGTTGAAGCCAGCTGAATAGCCTGTGTTCCATTAGTGGTGGAATATACAATATCATTATTTCTGACCCTGTCAGGTGTAAAATTAAAAGGAGAATTTCCAAAATCAGCAAAATCACGAACAATACCATCCCTTTCTGCTGCCACCATAAAACCCTTTTCTTTCATAGCTTTTGCTTCTTCAAGGGTGGCTACCGGGATAATTTTTTTTGCCCCGTTCATAAATGCCGCAACAATGGCGGAGGAAGCTCGTAAGACATCGGTTACTACTACATTTGCTTCCCTGTTTTCAAAATGACTGTAGAGCCCGGGGGATAGGCAAACCTCAATTTTAAACTCTTTTTTCAAAATAAATAATGATTAAATAAATGGAAGTTTAACAACTTTTGCTTTTAAATTCTTATTTCTCACTTCAATATGAAACTCGGTTCCCGGAGTACTGAATGCTTTTTTAACATAACCCATACCGATTCCTTTTTTCAGCATGGGAGACATGGTACCTGAGGTTACTTCACCGATTTGTTCATTGTTAAAACTCCTTATCAAATAATGTTGCCTTGGAATACCCCGGTCAATTAATTCAAATCCTACCAGTCGTTTTTCTACTCCTTTCTCTTTTTGTTGAAGGAATATATCTTTATTTATAAAATCATTATTATCCGTGAATTTTGTTATCCATCCCAGTCCTGCTTCAATAGGAGATGTTTCATCTGTAATATCATTTCCATAGAGGCAAAATCCTTTTTCCAGTCTTAATGTATCCCGGCTGGCGAGTCCTGCCGGAAGGAGACCAAATTTTTTACCTGCTTTCATTATGGTATTCCAGATTTCCGGACCCTGATCGGTATAGAAATAAAGTTCAAAACCACCTGCCCCTGTATATCCTGTATTTGAAATAATTACATGATCATATCCTGCTAATCTCCCGGTAACAAAGTTGTAGTATTTTATTTCATCCAGCTTGATATCCGTTACTTTCTGAAGAATCTGGGTAGCCAAGGGACCCTGGATTGCAAGCTGGGAAATCAGCCCGGATGCATTTTCCAGCTCCGCACCTATAGTTTTATTGCATTCATTCAGCCATGCCCAGTCCTTATCTGTATTTGAGGCATTCACCACCAGTAGATACTTATCCTCTTCATAATGATACACGAGCAAATCATCGACAATCCCTCCATCGCCATTTGGAAAACAGGAATACTGGATTTTACCCGGAGTCAGTTTATCCACATCATTGGTAGTGACCCATTGAACAAAGTCGCGTGCTTTTTTACCTTTCACCCATATTTCTCCCATATGAGAAACATCAAAAAGGCCTGCTTTTTCCCGGACATTTATGTGTTCTGCATTTACCCCTGAGTATTCCACAGGCATTTCAAATCCGGCAAATTCCACCATTCTTCCCCCGGCCAGACGATGAATATCATTAAAAATCGTTTTTTGCATAGCGGTATTTTGAGATTTTTTTATTCAAAATTCAGCACAAAAGTAAGGCTTTTTGGGAGAATTAAAATTTGTTTAAAAACAGGAGAGAAATTGGGAATGAGGGAATGTGCTGAAATGCTAATGTGCTAAAGTGCTAATGTGCTAAAATGCTGTCTTGTCCTAAAATAGGTTTACACAAAAAGTAAACTTATGAAGGGTAATAAATTCTACAGTGAGTCATTTAAAAGACAAGTTGTTTATGAAGTAAATTCTGGTTTTTTATCCAAAGCAGAAGCCATACCCGGAACCAACAGTACTCATTCCATGTTCACAAAATGACCTGCACCGTAATCGCTTAATCACATTCCTACTTCGAAAGCACCTTAAACTCTACCCTTCTGTTTTGTTCTCTTCCTTCCGGAGTGTCGTTAGGAGCGATAGGTTGAGTGAATGCATATCCTTTCCATTCCAGGCGGTCTTTTGAAACACCCTTTGAAACAATATAATCCACTACTGCCCTGGCCCGGTCTTCAGAAAGTTTGGTATTCACCTTTAAAGAACCTGTGTTATCGGTATGTCCACTAATTTCGAGACGGATGGTTTCATTATTTTCAAGCAAAATCAATACCTGGTCTAACTGGGCGTAGGATTCTGCTTTCAGACTGGCTTTTCCGGTTTCAAAATAGATATTTTCAAGGACAACCTTGGTACCGACTTTAATTTTTTCAAGGAAAATATCAATTACTGTTGGCTCATCTGTGGAAGCCCTGGTCAAATCAACCACATCGAGGTAAAACAGGTAATCTTTTGCCACTACCTCTACCCCATATCTTTTTGGTTCCATAAACTTCACACTGTAGACACCACTGTCACCAGAAATGGCCGTGGCAGTAATTTCAGATTTTTCCACATCAATGAATTCAAGCTTACCAAATACAGGTTCATTGCTTTCTTTATCCAGAACCCGCCCGGTCAGATAATAAAATGAATCGATCTCAAGGGGAACCGGCATTTCATAAAAACCTGTTTTCTCCAGATCGGGAATACCTGAGATCAGTGGATCTTCATTTTCTAGTAAGAGCTCTTTTTCAGAGCCCAGGAAGGTTATTTTGTAAATATCTCTTGCTCCCTTTCCTCCTTCGCGGATGGTGGAATAGTAGGCATATTTACCGTTTTCTGACATAACAAAAAACAGGTCATCGTCGGGTGTATTTACCGGGTAACCAATATTTTCAGGATCTGCCCAGGTACCATCATCCATCAGGTAGGTATAAAAAATATCATATCCACCCATAGAATTATGTCCCTGTGAAGAAAAATACATTTCATTCCCCCCGGGTTTTATAAAAATGCCTTCTTCATTGTAAGGAGTGTTGATCAGGCTGCCCAATTGCTGGGGATCGTCCCATTTTCCTTTGACATTTTTTGAAGTGTAAAGGATATCCCGTTTTCCAATAGCCATTTCTTCATTGGCTGAAGTATAATACAAGGTATCACCGGTTTCGCTTAAAAATACACTTCCTTCCTGCTGATCACTCCTCAGATTTTTTTGAATGGGTTTGGGTTTCTTCCAGTTTTGTTTTTTGGGATTAAAATCAGAAACCAGAATATCACCTCCATGATCACTTCCTTTATATACGTACATTTGTGAAAGATCAGGAGATACTCCTACCAGGGCTTCGTTTTCCCTGGTATTTACCTTACCCTGAATTGGCTGTGCTCCGCTCCAGTTGCCTTCTTCATCCAGCCTGCTGAAATAAATATCTTCAAAGAACTTGTTATCATAAGGATTCCTTTTCCCTTTCTTCCCATATAAGCGTCTTGAAGTAAAATACAACACAGAATCATTATTTGTGAAAATAGA
>CBDUPM010000397.1:0-3422 GCA_965369105.1 uncultured Bacteroidales bacterium
ACATTTTGCGCTTTATATATTTTTCCGATACAGGCCTCAAAAATTAAAGTATAATGAATTCCTGTAACCGCTTCTGCCTCAAGTATATTTTTGAATTCAATACTCCGGTCGGCAAAATGACCTATCACAGGTAATTGATATTTCTTCTGGCTACGTTTTTTTTCAATCGCTTTTGGATCTGCTGCTCGTTGTCCTGACATAACAATAGATTTTGTTTACAAAGCTAAATTAAGAAATATTCTTAATATAATTTTTAAAACGTATAAACAATTTATTTGTTACCTTGTATTACAATATATTTTGTTTAATTATTTACTAAAAAATTTAAACAATATTTTTATCCTATTGTTATAAAGTTGATTTTTAAAGGAAAAAGCCTTGTTTAAGATTGAAAGCCAAATAATAGAATCCGATAAGGAATTTAAGGAAAACCTGAAGTCCTTTCAACTCATTCTGAATGAATTCAGAAATAACCTCAGGACCTTATCCCAGGGAGGACCTGCAGAAACCCTTAAAAAACACCGGGATCGCGGAAAATTATTAGCACGTGAAAGAATAGACTTATTATTGGATGCGGATACTCCTTTTCTGGAACTTTCGACTTTTGCAGCCTTCGGTCAGTATGAAAACCAATTCCCATCTGCCGGCATAATTACCGGTATTGGAGTCATTCATGGCAGGGAGTCTGTAATTATTGCGAATGACGCAACGGTAAAGGGTGGAACTTATATAAAAGAAACCATCAGGAAACATATCCGTGCACAGGAAATTGCGATGCAGAATCATTTACCCTGTGTATATTTGGTAGATTCAGGGGGTGTTTTCCTTCCTAAACAGGATGAAGTTTTTCCTGACAGGTTTGATTTTGGCAGAATCTTTTACAACCAGGCAAGACTTTCAGCCGAGGGGATTCCTCAGGTGGCAATTGTTATGGGAAGTTGTACTGCGGGTGGGGCATATGTTCCTGCTATGAGCGATGAAACCATCATTGTAAAGGGTCAGGGAACCATTTTTATCGGGGGGCCTCCACTGGTTAAAGCAGCTACCGGAGAGGATGTGACAGCCGAAGATCTGGGTGGAGCCGATGTGCATACATCTGTCTCAGGAGTCGCGGATCATTTCGCCGATAATGATGTCCATGCCATACAAATCTGCAGAAACATTTTTGAAACCCTGCCTGAAAAACCCAAACAAAATATTTCCATGGCTGATGTTGAGGAACCTTTATATAAGCCGGAAGGTTTATATGGGCTTATTCCTTCCAACAGCAGGAAAAATATTGATCCATATGAAGTAATTGCCAGGATAGTTGACGGAAGCAGGTTCAATGAATTTAAAAAGAGATACGCACCAAGTATTGTCACGGGATTTGCCAGGATTATGGGTTATCCGGTCGGAATCATTGCCAATAATGGTATTTTGTTTTCAGAGAGTTCACTGAAAGCAACCCATTTCATAGAATTATGTAATTTCAGAAAAATTCCCATACTTTTTCTTCAGAATATCACAGGTTTTATTGTGGGAAAGGAATTTGAGCATAAAGGTATCGCAAGGGACGGAGCGAAACTGGTTCATGCAGTTGCAAATGCAAATGTTCCCAAAATCAGTATTGTCATTGGCGGCTCCTATGGAGCAGGAAATTATGCGATGGCAGGAAGAGCCTTTGATCCCAATTTTCTTTTTATGTGGCCCAATGCAAGAATTGCTGTAATGGGGGGTGAGCAGGCTGCCAGGGTGTTAGTCCAGGTGAAATCAGATCAGAATTCCGGTTCTCTGAATGAAAATGAATTGGATAAGCTAAGAAATGAAATTCTAAAGAAATATGAAAAAGAGTCCTCTTCCTATTACTCTTCCTCACGGATATGGGATGACGGGATTATAGATCCGGCAGACACAAGAAAAATCATAGCATTAAGTATATCTGTCAGTCTTAATAAAGACTTTCCGGAACCGAAGACAGGAGTATACCGAATGTAATAAATAACCTATTTAATCTGAAAAATGAACTACAAATTCCTTGAACTTGAAAAAACTAATTCTGTACTGCAGATATTCTTCAATCGGCCTGAAGTGCATAATGCACTTAACCAGGAAATTATCGATGAATTAAAAGAGATTTTTTCCGGATTGAACAGGGATGATTCCGTTCGATTGGTGATTTTAAGAGGAAGGGGAAAATCATTCTCAAGCGGTGCCGATTTGAATTACATGCGAGAACAGGCTAATATGAACATGGATGAAAACCTGGAGGATGCATTGAACCTGGCAAAATTATTTTATTCCATTTATAATTGTGATAAACCGGTCATCTCAGTGGCGCATGGCAACGTTGCAGGAGGGGCAAATGGAATAATTGCCGCTTCCGATTATGCGATTTCCACAAATGAAACTATCTTTCGGTTTTCCGAGGTTAGATTGGGATTGGTACCTGCAACCATTGCACCTTATGTTATCGATCGTATTGGCAGGGCAAGAGCGGCAGAACTTTTGTTGTCGGGAAAGCCATTTTCAGGAGCCGATGCTGAAAGATATTTTCTTGTAAACAGTTCAGTACCCGCAGCCCAGCTGGAAAAAGAAGTCAAAAGAATATCTGATGAGTTTTTGAAAGCTGCTCCAGGGGCCTCTGTCAAAACAAAAAGATTAATAAGAAGCCTCAGTTCAGAGGGATTAGATGAAAAACGAATGAAGGAAACGGCTGCAATTATTGCAGAAGCAAGAGCATCGGATGAGGGAATTGAAGGAATTAAATCTTTTTTTGAAAGTCGTAAAGCAAATTGGTTAAATGAAAGTATTCAGTAAAATATTGATTGCAAACCGGGGAGAAATTGCTCTGAGGATAATCCGGACGCTAAAGAATATGAATATTAGCACCGTTGCCGTTTACAATAAGGCCGATAAATATTCTGAACATGTGCGGGCAGCCGATGAGTCTTATTTTCTGGAAGGTGAAACCCTTACCGACACCTATCTGAATATCGATAAAATCATTAAAATTGCATTGGATAGTAACACTGAAGCTATTCATCCCGGCTATGGGTTTTTAAGTGAGAATCCCGAATTTTCAAAGAAAATAACTGAGAGCGGGATAAATTTTATTGGTCCCACTTCTGAGGTAATAAAAATGATGGGTGACAAGGAAGAAGCCCGGAAAATCGCAAAAAATGCAAAAATACCGGTTTTAGAGGGAGTTGAAGGGAAAGCTGATCAGCTTTTTAAGAAAGCCCAAAGTCTTGATTTTCCTTTATTGGTGAAAGCATCGGCAGGTGGGGGAGGAAAGGGTATGCGGGTAGCTAAGAATGAAAAGGAATTGAAAGAAGTCATAACCATAACCTCCAGGGAGGCTTTAAATTATTTTGGAAATCCAAACCTGATTATTGAACGCTATCTTGACAATGCCCGGCATATTGAAATTCAGGTCCTTG
>CBDUPM010000398.1:0-3416 GCA_965369105.1 uncultured Bacteroidales bacterium
GGCAGGTCTTTATAGGTAAGAAAATAGTGTTTGAGCCTTTCAACTACCCTGGGAGGAACTTCTGATATATCGCTGTATCCTTCATACATGGCATCATGATTCATTACGGCTATAATTTTATCATCCGCCTGGTTTCCGTCAATCATTCTAAATCCTCCAATGGGACGTGCTCTTACCAGGATATCTCCGTGACTGATGGTTTTTTCAGTGAGTATACAAATATCCACCGGGTCGCTGTCTCCCGTAATATCTGTGCGGTCGGTTTTTTCATTTGCCAGCTGGGCAAGTTTTTCACCGGAGAATGTCTGGGGCACAAAACCATAAAGTGCAGGAACAGCATTACTGTATTTCTGTGGTCTGTCGATTTTTAAATAACCGGACTTTTTGTCAACTTCATATTTTACCGTATCGGTGGGAACCATTTCTATAAAAGTGGTAATTACTTTTGGGAAATCATCTCCAATATCCACTCCGTGCCAGGGATGTGATTTATACCTTAATCCCATAAGCCGGCCGATAGGATCCATTAATTTATTTACCATATTGCTTTTGTTTTTTCTAGCTGTTTTTATAATACTTCCTGTAGCATTTCAAATTTCCCTGTCCTGGACGATTTCAATAGTACGAAATGATCTTTAACAGGATTCTTTTGTAAATGTTCATATAATAGTTGAGTGTTTTCAAAAAAATGAAAATTAAAATCATTTTTAAATCTGAAAAATTCTTTTCCACTGAGAAAAACATCCTTTAAGGTGCTTTTATTCAATAAATTGAGAATAGCTTTATGCTCCATCTCTGAAAAATCACCCAATTCTGCCATTTCCCCCAGGATTACTATTTTTTTATCGTCCCGGATATTCAGGAAATTTTCAATAGCTTCCTTCATACTGCTCGGATTTGCATTATATGCATCCAGGATTATCTGGTTGTGTTTGGTTGAAATTACCTGGGAACGGTTATTTTTCGGAATATAATTTTCAAGGGCTGTTTTAATTTTGTTTTCGGGCACATTGAAAAATTTACCGATGGCAGATGCCGCCAGGAGGTTTTCAAGATTGTAATTCCCGGATAAATGAGTTTTTACCTGCATTTCACCACCTTTCATGAAATGTACAACTGCCTCAAGGTAATAAGATTCCGAATTTACAAATCCATCACAAATAAGGTTTTCGCCGTCAAAATAACTGTATTTTTTCAGATTCAGCGAATTTGCAATCTCCACCAGGGATTTGTGGGTTCCGTTTATAAAAATGGAAGCTTTTTTTTCTGCTAAATATTTATATAATTCTGTTTTCGCCCTTAATACTCCTTCTAAAGAGCCAAAGCCTTCAAGGTGTGCTTTTCCGATGTTTGTAATTAATCCGAAATCAGGATCAGCAATCTCACATAATTTAGCTATTTCTCCGGGATGATTGGCCCCCATTTCAATAATCGCCAATTCAGCATTCCTTAACTGAAGCAGGCTTAAGGGTACACCAATATGATTATTCAGATTACCTCTCGTATAATGAATACGGTATTTTTCAGATAAAACAGCGGCCAGTAATTCTTTGGTTGTCGTTTTGCCATTTGATCCGGTGATGGCAATTACAGGAATACCGGTTTTCATCCGGTGGTAATAAGCAAGTTCCTGCAGGGAGCTTAAGCCATCAGCTACAAGAACATATCGTTCATCTTTGCAAAATTCCTTTTCATCTAAAACAGCCAGGATAGCTCCGGATTCAATTGCCTTTTCCGCATATTGATTTCCATTGAAGTTTTCACCTTTTAATGCAAAAAAAATCTCCCCTTTTTTTAAAGAGCGGCTATCGGTATTCACTCCTTCAGAACGAAGGAAATATTCATAAAGTTCCTGGCTACTCATAGTTTGAAAATAAATAAAAAAGGCCATTCCGAGGAAACGGAACAGCCTTATTTATTCCATACATTATTTTTTAAAATCCTGTGGGTGTTCCTACACGTGTCATTGCACAACGGAACCCGATATCATCTCTGGATTCAGTTTCAATAAGGAATCTGCGTGTTCCCGGACTTAACCAATAGGCTCTGTCTTTCCAGGATCCACCCTTGTATACTCTTACGTTATCACTAATCAAAGATGATCTTTCATATTGATTATTAACATACATGTTTCCGGTTCCTTTTTTGTATTCCTCTGAAGTTGTGTCTGTCGGAGGCATCAGCAGGGCAGACTGAAGATCACCATCACCAAAATTCCGGTAATCAGACTTCCTGTAATTAAACCTGCCCTCAGCATCAGATTCGGTAATATATTCCCGCATTACCCTACCCAGACTGTCAACCTGTGGAAGATTATCATTACTTGGATCCAGATATAGTTTATCATAACGGTTACCACGGTATGGATTAAATTCCGCTACAGACTCATAGGATTGAGGCCTGTAAACATCAGCAACCCACTCATTAACATTTCCTGCCATGCAAAAAAGACCATAATCATTCGGCCAGAAAGACATTACAGGAACCGTAATGGAACCGGCATCATTCAATGAACCAGCCACACCCATCATATCGCCTTTTCCCCTCTGGAAGTTAGCTCTCATCTGACCCATATAGCGTGGTTGATCATTTCTCACATTATGACCATTCCATGGATATAATCTTCTTTCCCATACAAGTTCATCAATGGTATTTCCCCTGAGTGCAAATGCAGCAAATTCCCATTCTGCTTCTGAAGGCAGACGATATTTTGGAAGTAAAATTCCATCTTCCATTTTTACATCCCGGGTATCTTTATTCGGGTCAAGACTTTCAATAGGATTTCTGTAGGTAGGCTTATAAATTCCGAGAAGGAATGCATCTGTATTGAAATGATTGGGACCTTTTTGATCGGTGCTTAATTCAATGATTCCCTCATTTACCAGGTACATTTCATTCACCCGGTCTGTTCTCCAGAGACAATAGTCATTGGCCTGATTCCAGTCAACACCCACAACAGGGTACTGATTAAAGGTCGGATGACGGAAATAATATTCAACATAAGGTTCGTTATATGCCATTGGATCTCTCCAAACCAGGGTGTCTGGCAAAGCATTTTTTACAACGTTCCTTTGCGGATCAACATCAGAACTGAAAATTCTTTCAATCCAGTAAATATATTCCCTGTAGTCAATATTTCTGACTTCAGTCTGATCCATATAAAAAGATGAAACCGTTACTCTTCTTGGAATGGAATTCCAATCATACATAACATCATCCTGAACACGTCCCATGGTGAAGGTACCACCTTCAATAAGAACAAGTCCCGGACCTGTTTCCTGTTCAATTGCATTTTTTACTTCAAAACCTCCATTGGTTGGATCATTGTAGGCCCATCCGGTTGTGGTGGATTCTTTTCCCGTAGCTGTTGTATCCGGACCGCCACAGGAACTTAGGAAAGCGATTCCAATAATAGC
>CBDUPM010000399.1:0-3415 GCA_965369105.1 uncultured Bacteroidales bacterium
GACTTTCAGGCAATTTAATATGTTTTACAAAAGAAATAAGTCATATTAATTTATTTAATTTTACTCAACTTTAATCAACCTGAAAATGAAAAAAGAATTCTTTTTTATCCTGATTTTTCCGCTGCTTTCTTTATTGCATAGTTGTGAAAAAGATCAAAATGAAACAAAAGTCCTTGTTGATTTTGACGGCAATTCCTATAAAACCATCCAAATAGGGGATCAGATCTGGATGGCTGAAAATTTAAAAACCACCCATTATGCCAATGGCACAGCTATTCCCATGCTGGAAAATGAGACAGATTGGAAAGAATTGGGATATAACGAAAAAGCAATGTGCTTTTACAATAATTCCATGTCAAATGAAGAAAGCTATGGTGCACTCTATAACTTTGAAGCTGCGGTGAATGGAAGTGAAGACACCGGGGGCAGTGAAGCGCTTGTACAGGGTGTTTGTCCTGATGGCTGGCATTTACCTTCCGACAGTGAATGGAAGGAATTGGAAGTCTTCCTGGGGATGAGCCAGGAAGAGGCCAATATGTTTGGATTCAGGGGAACAAATGAAGGAAGTAAACTAGCAGGGGATTCCGTTTTATGGATGAAAGGTCCGGTAATGAATGGAAAAGAATTCCTGGTAGATAATACTGATTTTGAGTCCTCGCATTTTATGGCCCTTCCCGGAGGTTATCGATCCGGAAATACCGGGGGATTCTATCAGCTGGGTGATATTGCGGTTTTTTGGAGCTCCAATACTTCGGGCGATACCCTGGCATTAACCCGGCTACTGCATTTTTATAATACCCGAGTGTACCGGTTTACAGACAGCAGAAAAAACGGATACCAGGTTCGTTGTTTAAAGGATTAAAATTACATTTTCAAATTAAGGGATTGAGTTTCCGGGAAATTCCCCGGTCATTTGAATCATAGAATTGGACTTTAAAGAAATACATATCAGATTATCTCCGGTTTGCCTGATTCCACAAAATTTATCCGGTTTTTTAAGCCAAAGGCCCACAAGGTTATAAATGAGCCACACCTTTTTATGAGATTCCTGCCGAAAAAGTTGTGAAATATTAAATGAGGATTATCCTGGTGAAGTCTTTTTAATATCAGATTGATCAATTAACCCGTCCAGTTCCTTCCTGCAACTGCGGCAAAAATGAATTTCCTTCATGTCAAGGTCTTCCACATAGGTGCTTGATCGCATAACACATGATGGATTAAGACAATGGATCAGACCGAAACAATGCCCCATCTCATGAACGACCACTTTTCTGAATCGTTCCGTTAGCAGATTATTATCAGGGGCCAGTCCGTATAATTCATTTCGAAGCCTGAATAATGAGGCTATACCCGTCCTCCCTTTCAGGGTGGCTTGTCCGAAAATATAGGTTAATATAGGGATAAACAAGTCCACTCTCAGCAGCCCCATCACCTTAAAATGTTCATGGGGAGCTTTTGCATGCACGGTGCTAAGAATCATATTTGCATCATATTGTCTTCGTCCCGGATTATAAAACTCGCTAATATCCAAACTGCATTTTTTAAATGTAACAGGATAATGGAACTCTCTTTTTAAGTCCAGAGCAATGGCATCCGTCATTTCTTTTTCAAAATGTCCGCAGGCAATTAATATAATGCTTCGATTCATTAATACGACTTCTCCGGTTTGATCTTTAAATTATAACAGGTTTATTCTTCCTGACTTAAATCATACTTTTTTATTTTGTTGTACAGGGTTGCACGATCTATGTTCAGGGCTTTGGCAGTACGGGTAATATTCCAGTTGTATTTAGTAAGAATCATGCTGATATGCTTTCTTTCCAGGTCATCCAGGCTTTCTATCGAATTTCCGATAACCTCCTTACCCAAAGGAAGGTCCTTAAGCCTGATTTCTTTTCCATTTCCTATTACAATGGCTCTTTCGATCATATTTTCCAGTTCCCTCACATTTCCCGGAAACTCAAAATCCACCAGATGTTTTAGTGCGGCGGGCTCTATATGAATTAAATCGCGGCTCATGTCATTGCAATATTTTTTAATGAAATGATTGGCCAGCAATGGAATGTCTTCAACTCTTTCCCTGAGGGGTGGGATCCTGATATTCACTACATTCAGCCTGTAATATAAATCCTCACGGAAGGTCCCGTTCTTTACCATATTTTTCAGGTCGCGGTTAGTAGCACAAATGACTCTGAAATCGGATACTATTTCTTTATTGCCACCTACCCTTACAAATGTTCTTGATTCCAGGACGCGCAATAATTCCACCTGCATCTTTGCTGAAATTGTAGCTATTTCATCCAGGAAAATGGTACCCCCGTCTGCCATTTCAAACCTTCCTTTGCGATTAAAGGAAGCCCCCGTAAAAGCTCCTTTTTCATGTCCGAAAAGTTCACTTTCAAGAAGACTTTCCGTTAATGCTCCACAATGCACACTTACCAGGGGAAAAAATTTTCTGGGAGAATTCGCATGTATGGCACGTGCAATCAATTCCTTTCCTGTTCCGCTTTCCCCGGTTATAATTACGGAAGAATTGGATTGTGCCACACTTTCAACTTCTAAAAGAACCTTTTTAAGGGCCTCACTCTCCCCGATCAGGTCTTCAACATCAACCAGGGAAGTAATATTGTTTTTCAGACTCTCATTTTCCAGTTTTAACCGGGCCTGGGTGGCTGCATTCCGAATTAAATGGGACAGGTCATCCGGGTCGAAGGGTTTGGTGATATAGTCAAATGCCCCGTTTTTTAATGCCTGTACTGCACTATCAACAGAAGCAAATGCGGTCATAAAAATAAATATAGGCTCCTTATGAAGACTTTTGATCCTGCGGTGCATTTCCATTCCATCCATGCCCGGCATTTTTATATCAGCCAGTACAATGTCAATATGTTTTTCTTCAATTAACGACAGGGCCTTTTTCGCATTCTCCGCACAAATGACATGGTAGTCGTCGTCTACAAACCAGTTATATAAGGAATCTCTGACCGATTCCTCGTCATCAACAATTAATATGGAAACTTTTTCTGCCATGGCTTTATAATTTATTTCTTTTTAAGGGAAACAGGATTGAGATGCAGGTTCCTTTACCCAATTCTGATTCAACACTTATACTTGCTTTGTGATTCTCAACAATTCCATAGACAATGGAAAGTCCAAGGCCAATCCCGCTGGATTCCCTTTTGGTTGAAAAGAAAGGTTCAAATATATGATTCAGATCCTGGGAAGAAATTCCCAGGCCATTATCAATTATTTCCAGCTTAATGGACTTTTTATCCGGATTGCTTGTCCTGACAATAATTTCCCCGTTGTCCTGGATAGCTTCAGTTGCATTAACAAGAAGGGCAACACAGGCTTGTTTTACCTGGTTCGCACTACAATAAATATCGCTTGAATCTGCTTTAAACTCCGTCTTGAA
>CBDUPM010000400.1:0-3413 GCA_965369105.1 uncultured Bacteroidales bacterium
AATATATTTACAAGATTATAACACTCAAACATGGCCCTTCCTGATCGCGTCGCGACCCCCCCCAAATACAAACCCACGAGCTCCTTTTCCAATTCTCCCCATTTACCACATCAGCACATCGCACATCAGCACATCAGCAATTTAGCATTTTACCACATCCTCATTTTAGCATTTTAACACATTAACACTATCTTTGCCCCATGGAATACCTTCAACATACTCTTTCAAATGGTATCAGACTGATTCATAAGCCGGTAGGGGATCTTGTGGCTCATTTTGGATTCATGGTTCATACCGGATCAAGAGATGAATTGCCCGAGGAAAACGGGATGGCTCATTTCATAGAGCATGTAATTTTCAAAGGAACAAAGAAGAGAAAATCCTGGCATATTCTATCCAGACTTGAGGATGTTGGAGGTGAAATAAATGCCTACACTACCAAGGAGGATACCTGTATATATTCATCCTTTTTAAAAGGTGATTATGAAAGGGCCATAGAGCTGATTTCCGATATTTGTTTTAATTCCGTATTCCCGGAAAAAGAAATTAACCGGGAGAAAAGTATCATTATCGATGAAATTCTTTCTTACAAGGACTCTCCATCAGAATTAATATTTGATGAGTTTGAGGAGCAATTGTATAATAATCACGCTATAGGTCGAAGCATCTTAGGGGAGGAAAAAGCATTAATGTCATTTAAACGTGAGCATATTGCAAATTTTATCGATGCCAATTATGCCACAGATGAGATGGTTCTCTCATCCGTAGGAAATATTTCCTTTTCAAAAATTATCCGCCTGGCAGAAAAGTATTTTGGGAATGTTGGCTCCAAAACCCGTTTAAGGCAAAGAATTCTGCCCAACCATTATGATCCAAAGACCATTCATTCCCGTAAGAATACACATCAAACACATTGTATTCTTGGTAATATAGCATATAATGCACTGGATGAAAAAAGAACTGCCCTTGCCTTAATGAATAATATTTTGGGAGGTCCGGGACTGAACAGCAGGTTAAATATAAGTCTGAGAGAAAAAAGCGGATATTCCTATAATGTGGAATCCAATTATGTGAGCTATTCTGATACCGGACATTTATCAGTATATTTTGGTTGTGATAAAGAGAATTATGAAAGAAGTCTGCAACTTGTTTTCAAAGAATTTAAAAAACTTCGGGACGACAAATTAGGGACACTTCAACTGAGTAAAGCCAAACGGCAGCTCCTTGGTCAGGTAGCAATTTCAGCCGATAGTAATGAGCATCTTATGCTCACCATGGGTAAAAGTCTGCTTTTGTATAACAGAGTTGATTCACTGGAAGAAATAAGGGATAAAATTGAAAAACTTACTTCAGATGATCTTCTTTTGGTGGCAAATGAGATTTTAGATTTAAACAGCCTTTCAATATTGCAATATTATTAATGGAATTATCTGATAGTTTTAAAAATCTTCAGGAATACCTGGAAGCTCATAGTTCAAAGGAAGATGCCATTCTGTATGACTTGCGGCGATTTACCTTCTTAAAGGCTATTCATCCACGGATGCTGTCGGGTCCGGTACAGGGAAAGTTCCTTGAAATGATATCAAAAATACTAAAACCGGAACGCATCCTTGAAATAGGAACCTACACCGGGTATTCAGCCATATGTCTTGCGCGTGGATTAAATCAGGATGGTTTGCTGATAACACTGGATATCAATGATGAACTCCAGGAGAAAGCAAAGATATATTTTAACCAGGCCGGTCTGACTGATAAAATAAAATGTTTGCATGGAGATGCTCTTGAATTAATTCCTGAGTTAGAGGAAGAATTCGATTTAATCTTTATCGATGGGGAGAAAGAACAGTATATTCATTATTATAATCTCTGTCTCCCCAGGTTAAGATCAGGAGGAATAATTCTGGCTGATAATGTATTATGGGATGGTAAAGTACTGAACCCCTCAAAAAATAAAGATTCAGCTACTTCAGCAATAATTGAATTCAATAATCTTGTTAAGGATGATGAGAGGGTTGAAATTGTTATTTTACCCTTAAGAGATGGGATAAGTCTTATCAGGAAGAAATAAATTTGGGTGTTCAAATGAAATTAAAACTCAAAACCACTGTATTTTACATTCAATCTTCCCCCGGATCAACTCTGCCATGGATTCCTTTATTAAGGATTTTTCTTAATAAATAAACTTTTTTTATTCAAAGTTGTTTAAGATATTGACACAATAATTAAACAGCAAAGAAGGGATGGCTATTTACAGCATTAAAGATATAGAGAAACTTTCAGGAATCAAGGCGCATACCATTCGGATATGGGAAAAAAGATATCGTCTGGTGGAGCCCAAAAGGACTGATACCAATATCAGGTATTATGATGATCAAGATCTGAGAAAGCTTCTGAATGTAGCACTTCTTAACCGGAATGGCCACAGGATTTCTCAAATAGCAAACCTGGGTGTTGAGGAATTAAATAAAAAAATTCAGAATCTTTCCAATGAACACCGGGATAATGAATCCAGAATTGACGATCTGATTATTTCTATGATTGAAATGGACGAAAGACAATTTGAGAAAGTTCTTTCCACCGCTATTATGCAATCCGGTTTTGAAAATACTATTCTTTACACCCTTTATCCATTTTTTGAAAAAATAGGAATTCTTTGGTTAACCGGGGCTATAAATCCTGCCCAGGAGCATTTTATTTCTAATCTGGTCAGGCAAAAACTGATAGTTGCAATAGACGGGATTGTGGATAGGAGTGATGCTAATAATAAACACTTTGTTCTGTTTCTTCCTGAGAATGAACTTCATGAATTAGGATTATTGTTTAAAGCATATTTGTTGAAAAAGCGGGGTCATAAAATTACCTACCTGGGACAGTCTGTACCTTTTGAAGATATTAAAAAAGTATCCGATCTGTTAAACCCGGATTATTTTGTAACCTCTTTTTATACAGCTATAACGGGTGAAAGTATTAATGACTACCTGAAGAAACTTTCTGAAAACCTGGGAGGAAAAAACATTCTGTTTTCGAATTCAGATCCTGAGTTTAAGTTCAGCTTAAACAACAGAAACATTTCATATATTAATGGTTCAGAAAGTTTTAAGGATTTCCTGGAAACATTGTAAATTCTTCAATCTCTTCCAGTTTCTGTTTGTGAAAACCTGAGCCTATCCCTGTTCAAATCCAAAAAAAGTTGCGATAATTTTAATTAAGTATTTAATATCAAATTAGGTTAATAAATAAATTACCCGCTAGCTATACTTTTTTTTATCTTGCATGTTTTAAAGCTTTAATATGAGCCGTATTTTATTAATTATTCTTTGCTCAAGTGTTGGAATTGCCAGCCTGTTTTCGCAGACCAAAGAAGAAAAAAAAGAATTCAAGCGCAAGTTTATTGAGGCTGAATATTTCTTTCT
>CBDUPM010000401.1:0-3412 GCA_965369105.1 uncultured Bacteroidales bacterium
CAGTTGATCCGAGGAAGATTAAAAAAGTAAAGGTGAGTCTCGATTGATATTATGGTAAACCCTGATCCCATGACATCCAATCAAGGAATCTCTAATTCGATAAAAAATGATTTTAAGATATATTTTACTTTGTTCCTTATTCCTGATAATTGTTAGCGCATGCAACAGGGATTATACTCCAAAACCCAGGGGATATATGAAAGTAGAATATCCCGAAAAAGAATATCAAAAATTTGAAAGCGATGCCCCGTTTTCTTTCAGTTATCCCCGTTATGCCATGGTGCTTCCTGACACATCACCAAATGCAGAACCCTGGTGGTATAACCTGGTATTTCCTTCTTTTGATGGTACGATTTACCTGAGTTACAAAAATGTAAGGGGAAATTTACCTGATTATATTGAAGACAGCCGGACCCTCGCCTATAAACACTCCATAAAAGCAGAAGCGATTGATGAAAGCCTGATTTCAAGGCCGGATGTCCCCTTGTATGGCATCATTTATGATTTGAAAGGTAATACGGCTTCATCTTTACAATTCTTTCTAACCGACAGCAGTAAGCATTTCCTGAGAGGATCATTATATTTTAACACTTCTCCCAATAAAGATTCCCTGGCCCCAGTTATTCGTTTTTTAAGAAAGGATTTGGAGGTTTTGATTGAAAGTTTTGAATGGAAAGAAAAGCCTAACGGAGGTATTTGACAGCCCTGGTTTTTATAATGAATAATTCACTAAATTTGCAGTTCTGATTTTGGATAATTGTTTTAGACAATATGGGATTAATACTTAAAGATAGTGTAAGGGGTGATTGTCTGCTTGGCATCTGGGAAATAAAGGAAGATTATGAAAGCCTTATGGACGGATTGGAGCTTGATGATGATGAAATACAGAAATTAAACAGTTTCCAGAATCATAACCGCAAACTGGAATGGCTGAGCGTCAGACAACTCATTGCCCAATTATTACCCGGAAAAAATCGCATTATTTATAATTCCGAAAACAAACCATTTCTTAAAGGAAACAGCTACAATATAAGTATCTCTCATTCTCAAAACCTTACTTCCATATTTATCAGCGATAAAAAAAGAGTTGGTATTGACCTTGAACTAAGGTCTCATAAAATCAGTACGGTAAGCCATAAGTTCATCAACAGTCAGGAGATGGTCACCCAGGATCCCGCATTAAAGAGATATCACCTCTATATCCATTGGTGTGCAAAGGAAGCATTGTATAAAATATGTGATAAGCAGGATATTAATTTCAAGGAAAACCTGACTATTTTCCCATTCCAGCCCAAAGAAAACGGGAATCTTAAAGGAAGAGTTTTGAACTCGCGGGGTGTGGAAGATTTTATTCTTCATTATAAAAAGTATAAGGATTATGCCATTG
The DNA here is from genome assembly GCA_965369105.1 of uncultured Bacteroidales bacterium. Taxonomy (GTDB): domain Bacteria; phylum Bacteroidota; class Bacteroidia; order Bacteroidales; genus JAGLSB01. The sequence goes on from CBDUPM010000401.1 coordinate 1,388, forward strand.
TGTGGACCTGTAAAAAATGAGTAAAATCAATCATATATATAAGTTTACAGCCGGGAAAAAAGGTCTCGCAGTTCTTATTGATCCGGACAATTATAATCCTGAAAAAATAAAAGCCGTTGCAGGGATCTCAAACGATAATCACGTAGACTTTTTCTTTGTCGGAGGCAGTCTTACCTTTTCCTCCATTGATGAAACCATATCTGTACTGAAAGATTATACTGACCTCCCGGTTATCCTTTTCCCGGGTAGCGTAATGCAGGTAAGTAAAAAGGCAGATGCTATTTTATTCATTTCCCTGATTTCCGGAAGAAATCCGGAATTTTTAATCGGGCAACATGTTGTGGCAGCACCCGAAATCAGGAAAACCGGTCTGGAAGTTATTCCCACAGCCTATATACTCATTGAAAATGGACAAAGGACATCTGTTGAATACATGAGCAGTACGGTTCCCATTCCTGCCTCAAAACCAGAAATAGCGGTAGCTACTGCAATGGCCGGTGAAATGCTTGGATTTAAACTAACTTACCTGGAAGCTGGCAGCGGGGCTTCTCAAACAGTGGGACTGAATTTAATAAAGCAGGTCAAAAGCAATATTCAAACTCCGCTTCTGGTTGGTGGAGGGATAAAGTCGGCAGATCAGATGGCCGACATTTATAAAGCAGGCGCTGATATTGTTGTAGCGGGAAATGCAATCGAAGAAGACCCTGATCTGATAATTGAGCTGGGTAAAAGGAAAAATGCTATTTAATAAAAAGCATACTGCAATCCGACTGCCAATCTTGGTAATTCAGGAATTTGAAAATCTTCCTTAAATATATCTGATAAGCGGTAATTACCATAAATGACCAGCTTATCTATACCGATACGTGCAGAAAGCCCATAGGAGAATTCTTCCACATATTGAAGCCTGCGGTTAAATAAACGCTCACGTCCGACAAACTTAGCATTTTCAAAATTCGTTACTATTTCTTCTACATCGGCAACATTCCATTGTCCCTGTATTCCAACATCCAGATATTTTCCAAGTGAGTTACCCCGCTTTCCAATATTGATTCTCTGGTAGACTTCAAGACCCAATCCATTGTTGGTAAAAGTCTGTCTCTTTTCACCCGTTTTAAAGCTCAAAGGATTCAAACTGTCAAAGGGATTATCTTTATCCCCTTTCAGATAATAATCATTCATTCTGAATCCAAGATCAAATCCGATGGAATAAAAAGAAAGAAGTTTAATTTTATACCTGTAACCAATGACCAGCTGGCCTGATTGCCATGGTTTAATTGCAGTACCCTTGCTTTCATCAAAATTCAGAATAGAAGCAAAACCAACATAGCCCTGTCCGAAAAAAGCGGTATTGGGTCCCTTATCCCTTTGATATTGATCTTCTACGTTCTTCTCAAGCACAACATCCTGAGCCTGAATTTGAAATGATACTAAACAAATTAAGGCAATTAAAAATACAGCATTTCTCATAATATTATTTTTCTGGTAATTAGCTATCTGTTTGCTTTAAATTCTTGCGAATATCCCTGGTAAAAGGCCTTTACGGTCTCTCCTTTACGGATCTTATTTAAAGGGATCTGAAATTTATTTGCCTCCGTCATTCTGACAACGGCATACTTTCGGATTTTTCCTGTTTCAGAATCTGCAATATGGTAATATAAATAATGGTCATCCATAGTATACCGGTTCGTTGATGCATGGGATTCGTATGTATTATTACTGATATTCTCAATTAATATTTGTATTTCCAATGCATCCACACTTTGTGAAAATTTAAAGCTTTCCGGCGGATCATCTGAAGATTTAAAAAAATAAGAAGCCTGTGGCACTCCGTATCCATGGGCATAATCATAATAGGGGTAGAGGTGACCTGATTTTTGAATTTCATTAAAAACCTCCATATTATTCCAGTCCGGATTCATTTGCATAACACAGGCAGCAAAACCGGATACCAGGGGGGTTGAAAAGGAAGTTCCATAAGATTTCTTTATGGAGCTTTTTCCGACTGAAATAACCTCTCCAAAG
>CBDUPM010000402.1:0-3401 GCA_965369105.1 uncultured Bacteroidales bacterium
AGCTTTTCCAGTCGAGCACCCTGTTTACTAATCCGCCGGGAGCATAGTTTTCCGGTTTTTCCCCGGTTGAAATCAAAAGTTTCTTATATCAAAAATACTTTCTGAAGCTCTGGTCCTGATTAATGTGGGTCTGTTTCGGTCTTTTTATGAAGGTATAACCAGGCTTAAATTACTGATTCATAAATTCCTTAATCATTTCATTTAAAGATTTGTGTGAACGCCCGGAAACCCTCCGGAAATCAGATTCTAAATCAAATGCTCCGTTTCTGATTCCTTCATAAATTCCCCCAATTACACTTCCGATAAATTCACCCAAAGCTGCTTTACGCTCACTCAGATATTCTTCAACGGAAATACTCTTATATTCCAGTTCCAGATGATAAGCCTGGTTAATGGCATCGGTTAATTGTTGTTGGGTTGAAGGTTTACCGAAAAGATTATAGATTCCTCCGGCCAGACGGTCATCGCCAAGAAGTTTGAAATAGGCAAATGCAAGTTCCTGCCTGGAGGTATAGCCACATTTACCTTCATCAGCACAATTGATTATACCACCTTCTTTTTTATAGTTTTCTATATACTCCAGATCAGGTTCGATATATATCCCGTTCCTGCCAATCGCCCATTGTAATCCGGAATTGCGCACATCTTTTTCTGTCTGACGATTACTTGCCACAACCGGACTAAAGGCATTGCCCTTTTCGGCTCCGACAATGCTGGTGTAAACTATCTTTTTTACCCCGTTCTCTTTTGCTGCTTCAATGACATTGCGGTGTTGCTGAATCCGTTTATCGGGATGGTCCATTCCGGAAACCAGCAGGACGGTATCTACACCCTTTAAGGAGCTTATAAAATCTGCTTTACTGTTATAATCCCCTTTTCTTATTTCAACTCCGAGTTCTTTAGCTTTTTCGGGAGTCCTTGCAATACCAATCACATTTTCAGCTCCGTTTTCCCGCTTTAAATGTTGAATTATGGCTGATCCTAAATTTCCACTGGCTGTGGTTACTGCTATTTTCATATTATCCTTTAAGCTTTTATTGTAATTCCATAAATCCAATGACTTATAAAATGGTAATCGTTTCCCTGAGCCGGATATCTTCCGAGGAACTTCCCACCATAATCTCAAACTCACCGGCTTCAACCTTATAATTGAAGTTCTGGTCCCATAAACCCAGCTCTTCCAGGGGGATTGTGAATGCAAGTGTAACAAGTTCACCCGCCTGTATTTCTGCTTTTTTAAATTCCTTTAAGACTTTTACCGGAGTGGTTACAGAACTTATTTTATCATTTATATATACCTGTATCACTTCTTTCCCGGCAATTTTTCCTGTGTTTTTAACCTTCAGGGAAAGATGTACATCCTCCTTATTTAATTCAACCTGCAGATCGGAATATTCAAAGTGGGTATAGCTTAGTCCAAATCCAAAAGGAAACAATGGATCCGGAGATGAGAACACATAATCTCTTCCGGGTTTTTCCGGTGTTCCCCGCTTGTAATAAAATCCCCGTCCCGAGGGTTTATAATTATAAAATGTCGGTACATGACCCACACTCCGGGGAATGCTGACAGTTAGTTTGCCTGAAGGGTTTACCTCTCCGAATAAAATCCGGGCAATGGCATTTCCTCCCTGCTCGCCGGGATACCATGCTTCCAGAATGGACTGAATATGTTCCTTTTCCCATGAAATGGAATAGGGCCGCCCATGAACCATTACCATCACAACAGGCTTTCCTGTATTGTAAATCGCTTTTATTAGTTCAGGTTGTAAACCCGGGGGATCCAGGGTGGTTCGGTCGAAGCCTTCGCCACAGGTAGGATCATCTCCTGGTCTGTCTTCCCCCCAACCAATACCGGCAAGGGTAGAACTTGTTCCGCCAATAACCAAAACCACCACATCACTTTTCTCAGCGGCTTTAACAGCATCTGATATGTTATTATCATTCAGATCGGTGATTTTACATCCTTCAACATAATTTATCTTTACCTTCCCCTTTACATATTGTTCAATTCCTTCCAGGATAGTGACTCCGGAAGAATTATCCTTGGTGCAACTATAATCCCCATACTGAACCTGGTTGGCATTGGGTCCGATCACAGCGATCGATTTTAAGGAAGTAATATCCAGGGGCAGTAAATCATCCTGGTTTTTCAGAAGAATTACGGATTCCTCAGCTATTTCAGCGGCCAGAGATATGGCTTTTTCGGTATGAATAAGGGAAGATACATTGTCAGGGGCTTTGTATGGTTTATCAAATAATCCGGTTTTAAACTTAATTCTGAGAATATTTTTTACGGCTTCATCAATTAAGGCAATATCCATTTGGCCGGTTTCAACCAGATCAATCAGCTCTGAAAAAGCATAGCTGCGTGGTGCTTCCAGGTCGATACCGGCATTTATTGCGCTTAGTGCGGTTTCTGATTTACTGTTTGTGATTTTATGAAATCCTTCCAGCATCCAGATAGCTTCATAATCAGAAAATACATATCCTTTAAATCCCAGCTCCTCCCGCAAAACATCCTTCATAAGATATTTATGGGCATGTAAAGGTATTCCGTCAACTTCATTGTATGCGGGCATAACAGAATAAACATTGGCTTCTTTTATTACTTTTTCAAAAGGATACAAATGTAGATCGCGCAGTTCCCGGAGTCCGATGTTTACTGGGCCCAGGTTTATACCGGCAAGAGGTGTACTATATCCAACAAAATGTTTGGCTGTACAGGCCAGCTTATTCTGAGGGATGGAATCCTTTGTAATGGAAGGATCTCCCTGCATTCCTGTTACAAATGCGACACCCATTTCAGCCACATGAAAAGGATCTTCTCCATAGCATTCTTCCACTCTTCCATAGCGGGGATCCCGTGCCAGGTCAAATAAAGGGGATAGAGCCTGATCAACTCCGGAAAGGCTGGCTTCCCCGGCAATAACATCCGCCATAGAACGGATTAAGTCAGGATTCCAGGTACTTCCCTGGGAAATGGCCTGTGGGAATATGGTTGCGCCAAAAGCCAGTTGTCCGTGCAGGCATTCGGCAATTTGTAATGCAGGAATTCCCAGCCTGGTATTTTCACGCAGATACTTGTCCGCTGCTTCTGAAAGCATAGCAATTTCGTTAACACCCACAAAAGGACTTTCCAGACAGCCGATACTCTGCCCCTTAAATAAGGAATCCAAACTTGCCCTGATGATATTTCCGTTTTCATCCAGCTTAATTTTTGATAGCTGAGCCATATTCATCTGAGCAACTTTTTCCTCCAGTGTCATTCGATTTATTAAATCATTCACACGTTCTTCCACACCCAGCTCAGAATTCATATAGTGCTGGTCCTGCCTGCCGGAACAGGAATTAATCAGTATTATTAAAATTGTCAGTAGAGTAGTTGTAAGAATTCTCATAGT
>CBDUPM010000403.1:0-3397 GCA_965369105.1 uncultured Bacteroidales bacterium
TCTTAATATATATGTGTTAGTGCTTGCAATAAATAGAAATGATAAGATACCTGAAAGATTATTATCCGTGATGTGTCTTTTCCCTTCAATATTCCCGGTTTCTCCATTATCAATAAATAATACTATTTCTTTCAATCCCATAAGCATTAATGGGGTAAAAAATATTGCCATGGCACCTCCGGCTATTGCAAGGTAAAGAATAGTCTCCCCAAATTGCTGGTAAAAATAATAGCCAATGGCCAAATCAATCAACAAGCAAAAAATTCCGGCTAGCAAGGAACCATATTTCTTAGGTAAGACATTGGTGAAGAATGGTCGCCATCCGGCAAAAATCTTTGTATGAGAATCGGTTGAAAGTGTATGGTTTTTCGTGAAGTAATAATAAAGATAATCCCCACCGGCCTGACCTATAAGCAATCCAATTCCTGCAAGAATAAAATTCAACCAGGTAAATACTTCAGATTTATAGGTCATTGCTCCGGCAAGAATAACCGGGGCAATAGTGGCAGTAAACAGCATAAACTTTATAACCCGTATGGCTGAACTTCGGTTTTTATCTGTAACTAAATTGTTTTCCATTTTAAATTCAATAATCAAGTATTATATGGTAAAATAAAAGAACCCTAATTTTATGAAAAAGTTTATAGCCTGCATATGTTTAATTGCATTTTTGTGAAAAAAATAACAAATTGTCCCATCCAGTTGTAATTCTTTGCCGAATTTTGATTGAATATTGGAAATAATATCTGGGAATCCTCTATTGAAAACTTTAAATATACTATTATGATAAATCAAAAAATTAAGGAAATCAGGGAATTTTTCCTTCATAATGCCAGTCCGGAAATTGTAAAAAAGTACTCCCGTTATTTTAAGGAAGGCTTTGATGGTTATGGAATAGAACAAAAAACATTTGAAAACCAAAGAGATCTTTGGATTAAACAATGGCATGATAATTTCAGTCTTGATGATTATTTAAATATGGCTGATGAATTTATGGCAAATGGTAAATACGAAGAAAAATCAATCTCCATTGCCCTGGTAAATTCAAGAAGAACGGATTTTACACCAGAAACTTTTGACAGGATAGGAAAATGGTTTGAGCTGGGAATTGATAATTGGGCAACTACCGATGTTCTGTGTATGTTGGTCATTCCGAGCTTTATCAGGGATGAAATTATCAGTTTGGAAAAACTATCTGAATGGAATAAAGCAAAATCTGAATGGCAAAGAAGAGTAACTCCGGTAACTTTAAATGAATTAGTAAGAGATGGTATTAAACCTTCTGAAGTATTCCCGTTAATTGAAAATTTAATGGAAGATCCGTCAGAATATGTACAAAAAGGAACAGGAACCCTTTTAAGAAGTTTGTGGAAGAAGTATCCAGGCGAAGTCGAGGATTTTCTAATGAAATGGAAGGAAAGTTGTGGACGATTGATCGTGCAATATGCATGTGAGAAAATGGATAAGGAGGACAGGAAGAGGTTCAGGAGGGGAAATAAATGAGGGGGGGATATGCTAATTGAACAAACCCGTTCAATCAGTCCCCCAGCCTTCAATTCAGGGTAGTAAGTTTTCTATTGAGCCTTGAAAAACCCCCTAATATGGAGTTATGATCATTCGATACTCCTTAACTCCGGGTTTAACCTGGTATTTTTCCAATTGACGGATGGCTGTCCCTCCTACCCCCGAAACTTCAAAATCAATGTTTAAGGTATTATAGGGGGCTTCTCTCAACTGATAGGTATACATTGCTCTGGATAAATTATCAGTTGAATATTTCTGGAAACTGAAATTCAATAAGTCGGGGCTGCTTATAAATAAACCCTTCCCTTCACCATCTTCCAGCTTTAGCCATCTAACATCAGTATGGTTACCGTAATCCTGGGGAATGATGTAGGGTACATATTCCTTATCCACATCAGATTTATAAATTCCAATTTTAGCTCCGGTTTTGCGATCAGGATAGGTCTCAAAGGGTCCTCTCCCATACCATTCCACTTCTTTGAAGGATTTATCCATTTCAAACTGTAAACCTGCCCGGGGAAATAAATCCGGCATCACATTATGTGGTATGATTTTTTGTATCATATCAATTCTTCCATCAGAATAAATTACATATTTTTCAATTCTCTCAATTGAGCACCGGTTATTGCTCGAATTCGAATAAAGATGAATAGTAACAATGACCTTATCTTTCCTGGCCTGATAAGCAGATATTTTATCTACCTGAACGACCTGATCTTTTAATCCAAGGCTTCGAAGCTGGTTATCTGTACTTCTTCCCAATCCATCCGTTTTAAGCTTTTTATTGAATATATAACTTCCCCAGGGGTCGGTATCATTGGCCAGGGGTGCGCGCCATATATTGAATACCGGACCATTCTCAAAATAAGTTTTGCCTTTAAATATAAACCGGGAAAAATTGCCCTTGCTTTTATCAAATTGATATTGAAATTCTTCTCCTTTAAGGCTAATATAGCTGTCATCCTCTTCTATTTCAATCCGGGAGGACAATTCCTTTTCCTCAACGGGATAGGATTTTCCGGGGAAAACAAATTGATCCCAGGCAATTTCATATCCGGCATTTTCCCATTCTGTTGATTTTTTTAAATGAAAGGAGATGGTCAAAATATGTTCCTTCTTTGAAGCAGAATATTCCGGGTAATTATAGGGGATCGACAGCTCAGACTCTTTAAGGGCAGGAAGATCAATTTCCATTTCACCTTTTTTAATCATTTTACCCTCACTTTGGATATCCCAGCTACATGTATATTCATTTAGGTTCATAAAATGATGCCTGTTAATGATTTTAAAAAGCCCTTTTTCAAGATCAATTTCTTCCACTTTCACCGGTTGAGCTGATTTTTTAATCTGGTGTATTTCAGGCTGGATCGACCGGTCGGGCCAGATTATCCCATAGGTTCTGCCTCCCAATCCAACCGCATAGAACATACCCTCTTTTTGATCATTTTCGAAGTCCATGGATAAAACCAGATTTTTGGTGTTTATTTCAATTTCACCAGGAGCTATGGCTTTATTGAAAATCCTCAGCTGGTCGATTACCATAGATGACATTCTGCCACTATGCTCACCCTGATCCTGGGATTCGGCTTCCCGGCCTATACAAAGGGGGAAAGGACTGTGGCTGATGTTTTTATTGCATTTTTTTTCTGCCCTGAGTTCATTATCAATATACAACTTCAATTCGCTTCCGTTATAAGAGGCAAAAAGCTGGTGCCAGTTTCCATACCAGTTTTCATCTATTGGAGCTTTCGCAGAAAACCGGACCGCAGTGTTATCGTAGTAAGGAGATAAAAGAGTTTCATCCAGATTGTTTGTATTGATATAAAATTCAACACTGTCCTTTGAACTCATAATGACACCATATTGATGCTTT
>CBDUPM010000404.1:0-3397 GCA_965369105.1 uncultured Bacteroidales bacterium
TAGTTTTGCTGCACCAAGGATATTTGCTACTGGTGGGACACTTGCATATTCATTATCATCCAGGTCAACCTCTCCATGGGGCCTTCGGCCAATCCTTCTGGAATAAAACAGATTATCATTCCCCACATCGCCATCGCCTAATCCTACATTGAAGCTGGTGATGCTGTTCCCCTCAATAAAAAAGGGCCGTTTTTCTCTGAAATAGGTTTCATATGCCGTTAAATTAACCTCGGAAGGATCTGCTTCAACCTGGCCAAAATCAGGGTTAATGGTCAGGTCAAGAGTTAAATTATTCGTAACACCGATTTTTGCATCCAAACCAGCATTAAAATGGGTATCCTTTCCGGTTCTGTAAGGATTCCCATCTTCAGGTTCATAGCTGCGACCGGTTGCCACGGTATAGGGAGTTATGTCCAGTTGCTTTTTAGGCTTTATTCCTTCTAAACCTGCCAGCTCGCCAAAAAGATGAATAAAACCGGGTGAGTTCCGTGGAACAGGAGCCCATAAGCTTAATTCATCTTTTCTGAAAATACTTCTCCCAATTTCCAGTCCCCAGACTTCAGAACCTTCTTTCTCAAATCTCAGCTGTGTAAATGGAATTTTTATTTCAGCTGCCCAACCCCATTCGTATATACCTGTTTTCGCATACCAGATAGGATCCCAGGTATCGTCTTCATTTTGTCCGTTATTGGAGATGATAGCATCATTCCGGACACCTGCGGCATTTACGCCAAAAATAAAACCCGTTCTCAGGTCATGATAGCTGTCAAATGCAATTAATATAAAATCACCGTCCGTGTTGTCTCTTCTATCCATCCTTACTGCTATACTATCTGGATTAGAATCATATGCCCTTATGGCCAGGTATATAAAATTATCGTCATAAAGGATTGCGAATTCTGTGTCCTGACTGGGTTTTTTACCTTCAAAAGGTTCATGTTGTATAAATTCTCCCTGCCAGCTTTGCTCTTGCCAGACGATTTCATCGATTTCTCCATCAATAACAGGAGGATGGTCTGTTTTACGGGTAGTGTAAACCCTTTTTTCTGTGTTCTGTGGAAAAATCTCTGCTATGGGAATAAGGAATAATAAGATGATAAAAGCCCCACGGATAAAGGTCCCACAATAGAATGAAATATTTTTCACCTTTAGTTTTTTTTGGTTATTATGGGTTCTTCTTCAGGTTGTGGTAATCAAATATAAAACTTTCCCTTTCAAAAATTATAATAAAATATTGTAAAGCATAATTCTCATGGAAATATCTGAATGGATCAGATTTATATGGAAGTTGAAAACCAGCAGGCAAAATTGTTTGATTTCGGACAATAATTGTATCAGAATCGAACAATTCACTGAAATTTAGGAGAATAGTAAAAATCTTATTTTAAAGATTATAAAGAATTTGAAGGACATGGCACGATTTATGGGCAATTTTCCGGAATAAAACTATAAAGCTATGAAAGTCGATCTTAAAGCTAATGAAGTCGTAATAAAAGCCGGTAATTCAGAGCAAATCCTTGGAGATAAGAAGGTTAGTGGCAAGTTTATCGTCACAAACCAAAGGATATATTTTAAAGCCCTGGAGGAAAGGTTTAATGAAATGAATCTTGAGCTGATGCCTAATCAAATTCTGGAGGTCATTTATTTTAATACCAAAGTTATATTTCCTTACGGACTTAATGTGGTGACGAAAAACGGAGACAATTTGAGATTTGTTTTAAGGAAGAGAAATGAATTTGGACAGTTGATTAATAAGATGTATTAGAGGACTGAACCAGTATAGAGTTATCATTTTCTTCCGGTTTTTTCTTCATAATACAATTTTTCTTTTTGATTTTCAAATGATAACATAATTCATTCACATCCATTTTTTTTATTCCTGTATTAGAAAGATCCAGGTATTGAATGCTATGCACATGCCTCAAATGCTGCAAATCTTCATAATCAATATCGGTATTACTTAAATCCAGCCATTCTAGTTTCAGATCTGAAATATATTCAATGGAAGAAATCCTTGTATTGGACAGATCCAGTTTTTTCAGATTTTTATGATCCTTTAATAACAGATCCATAGAGAATTCTGAATTACTCAGGTCTAATTCGGTAAGTTGAACAAACTTGTTGGTTTTGTGACCCAGACCTTCATTTTCAAAAGCCATTCTTGAATTAATAATATTCAAATTCATATCCACTTTCTGGTTGGAATACTGCGGGTATGCATGGAAACAAAAATAGGGTACTTCCTCATAGGTAGAAATTACTTTCGATAAGAGTTTAAGATTCTCAAGGTAATCCATACAGCATTCTTGACTTAGATCTGCAATACTGTTCTGAGGGAACTGCATAGACATGAATTCATCCAGTCTTTCCAGTTCCCCGGAAATATTTAATTCAGGATTAAGGCTTTTATGCATAAATGACACAGCCTTCTGAAATTCAAGGAGAGAATATAAATTATCCAGATTGTAAAACTGATCTTCAATACTTTTTTTAAGTTCATAAATTCTGTCCACTTCAGTTTTATGCTTTTGAAGGGCATCTGATTCCATTTTTAAGAGGACGATATCCGTGATTTCTTTCATTACCTGTTTTACCTCATCGGAAGACAGGTTAAGATCATTAAGTTTAACCCGGCTATATTCTTTTAATTCAGAATACTTTAACAGGTACAGATAATAATACTCCCGGAAATTTTTCCGGTAGTTAATAAAATTAAAACCAATATCGGACTCCCCTTCTTCCCCATTATTAAGGAAGTTAAAGTATTTCTGATTATAAAGTTCGTACAAACTCAGATTAGAATGGAAATCGGAAAATAACTGATCACAGCTGCAGTATACGCATTCCATCCGGCAACTGTCATACTGAAGGAAAAAATTTTCGATCCGGTCCCTTGTCAGAAATATCTTTTCCCTGTAATTATGAATAGCAGATGCAAAATCTCCGTTTGAATAAAGATAATCAGGGGAACTAAGATATGGTTCCTCTAATTCATCCCAGTAGTTTATTTCCCATGATATAAACTCCTGATAGTTCTTAAAAAGCTCATCCTCCACTTTTTTACGCTTCTCTATTTTTGAATTAAGAGTCTGATATAGTTCTACCTGGCTTTTATTACCCCATTCAGAGAGGGTATTCAAATTATTCCGAAACTCGTATTCACAATTTTTGTAAATCTCTATTTCGTTATTCAGTCTAAGCTGAATTTCTTTTAGTTCATCAGAAATGGGCCTGTAGGGATCAAGGAGGGAATTTAATTTATGACTGATTTCAATGTATTGATTTTGTACCAGATCAATATCTGGTTTATCCTGCGAATTGACCGGAAAGAGAATGCAGAACAAAATGAAAAATGGGGTAATTTTTTTCATGGACATCAAAAATAAAGAAAAAATAT
>CBDUPM010000405.1:0-3394 GCA_965369105.1 uncultured Bacteroidales bacterium
GATGGTATTAAACTTGGGGAATCTGAAACCCCTTTCTCTAATACTTATTCCTGGCTATGGTCAGAAGTACCGGAAGGGAATTACCGGATTACTGCTAAGGCAACTGATAATGATAATGCCTCATTTACTTCAGCAGGAGTTATAATAACAGTGGGTACTTCAGGCATTAATTCTATTGGATTGAGTTCAAACAAAGGTAAATACCTGGCCAATATCATCGGGAATAATGTTAAAAGTAATTTTAACAGCTATTGGAATGGGGTAACCGCGGAGAATTCCTGTAAATGGGGATCCGTTGAAGGAAGCCGGGATGTGATGAATTGGACAACCGCTGACAGGGCCTATCAGCATGCAAAAAATAACTATATGAGTTTTCGATACCATGCACTGGCATGGGGAAGCCAGTATCCATCGTGGATAACAAATCTGGATCCGGCTGAATTCCAGGAAGAAATGGAAGAATATATGGCGGCCATTGCAGAAAGATACCCCTTAATTGATCAGATTGATGTACTAAATGAGAACATGTATTTGAATACCTGGAATGGTGAAGAACATGCGGCAGGAAGCCCCTATTTCAGGGCAGGATTGGGAGGCCCGGGTGAGACGGGTTACGATTGGGCAATCTGGTTATTTGAAAAGGCCCGTTTTTATTTTCCTGATTCCAAGCTGGTTATTAATGATTTCGAACTTGAAACCAATTCTGCCGGAAGAAATGAGATCCTTGAGCTTGTAAAAGTGTTAAGGGATCGCGGTCTCATTGACGGATTCGGTACCCAGGCACATTATTTTAATGTAGACGGAATATCAGCCGCTAACCTGGAGAACGCATTGAATTCTATGGCAGGATCGGGCGTACCCGTTTATGTAACTGAACTGGATTTAAAAGGAAGCCCTGCTTCCGAAACTAACCAGTTAAACAGCTATAAAAAAGCTTTTCCGGTATATTGGAATCACCCAGCTGTTGCCGGCATTACCCTCTGGGGCTATGTGGAAGGTTCAACATGGTCTGAAGGCACAGGAATTTTGAATAGCAATGGGACAGAACGCTCCGCGATGGAATGGTTAAAATCGTACATGAATGGATTACAGGATGTGGGTTATCCTTTTGCAGATCTAGGAGAGCTCGCCGAGCGCTTTATCGTCCAGGCAGAAGATTTTGACGGAGAATCGGGTATCGAAGTAGATATATGCTCTGAAGGCGGCAGTGCTGTTACAGGAATTAACAATAATGATTATTGTTTTTACCTGCTGGATTTCGATACAGGATATAATTCAATTGACTTCAGAATTGCAGCTGAATTCCAGGAAGGCAGACCTCAGGGAAGCATTGAAATACGAACAGACAGTATAAACGGACAATTGTTAGGGACCCTGGAAGTACTGGGTACCGGCGGATTAACAAGCTGGCAGACTTTTACCTGTCCGGTTGAAAAAGTAACTGGTCCCCAAAGTTTGTATTTGATTTTCAAAAGAGGAGGTTATGAAATCAATTGGTTTGAGTTGAAAAATGATCTCACTCAAAATGACAGCCCTATTGTTTTCGGTGATTTTAGCCTGTATCCAAACCCGGTAAGAGATGGAAAGCTTTATGTCCGCAGCAAATCTGATCAGATACTGACCGGGATTGAGATTTTTAATCTCCAGGGAATGATCGTTCATTCGAGATATAGCCATTCATCTGAAATCGAAATGGATGTATCTTCATTTAAAAGCGGAATTTATTTTGTAAGAGTTAAAACAGAAAATTCAGTTTTATCCGGGAAAATTATTATTCAGTAATTTTTCTCTGCAAGAATTGTTATAACATATACTTGAAAACAAGAATGGGATAAAGAAATTCTCATGAAATATTCTGAGAATTTGTTAAAACCAGTTGAATAATTTTTACTTTCTTTGTTCTTCATGAAGAGATTACTCCAGGGATTCTTTTTAATAATGGTCGCTTTAAATGCTTTTAATCAGGCAAATGAAAGGCCATCCATAACCTGCAGGCTGGCTGAAGAACCTGTAAGAATTGACGGCATATTAAATGAAAGTGACTGGAGCATGGCCGATTCTATCAGTACCCTGACTATGATAGAACCGGAATTAAATGGAACTCCCTCCTTCCAAACCATCGTAAAAATTCTTGTCAATTCTAAAAACATATACCTGGGTATTCAGTGTTTTGACAATCAACCGGATGAAATCGTAGCCTACTCCAAAGCAAGAGACTCTGAGCTGGAGGATGAGGACTATCTGAAGGTAATACTGGATACATACGGGGATGGCAGGAATGGATACATATTCGCAATTAATCCTTTTGCTGCGCGCTATGATGCCCTGGTATCCTTTAATGGGGAATCTGAAAATCAAAACTGGGACGGGGCCTGGGAAGCACAAACTTTCAGGGGAGCTAATTTCTGGAGTGCGGAAATAAGGATTCCTGTAAGCACCTTAACCTACAACAAAAGCCTGGATTCCTGGGGTTTCAATGTAGAAAGACGGATACAACGCTTCCTGGAAGTAAACCGCTGGTCGGGAATAAGTATGGATTATACCATCGGACAAACCAGGCATGCCGGTCTTATCACAAATATACCAGAATTCAATCCGGGAATTGGATTTACGCCAAGGGCATCTATGGTATCACATGCTACACAGGATGGAAACAGTGCCGCAGAATTTGACTGGAAGCCTAGCCTGGATATAACCCAGCGCCTTACTACAGACATTTCAACCCAGTTAACCCTAAATACTGATTTTGCTGAAACAGAAGTAGACTCAAGGCAGACAAATCTTACCCGTTTCCCTGTCCTTTATCCTGAAAAAAGACAATTCTTTTTAGAAGGGGCCGACATATATGATTTTGGATTAAGTCTCGGCCGGTCACTCATGCCATTCTACAGCAGGAAAATAGGATTATATGAAGGAAGCGAAGTCCCTATTCAAATGGGAGGAAAAATAAACGGGAAAGTAAATAATACCCATTTTGGTAACCTGGTTACCCGGACAGGAGCTGTGGACTCACTGGTTCCTGAATCAACCATGGGGGTCCTGCGCATAAAACAAAATATTTTGAAAGAATCTTCAGTGGGAATGATTGCTACCCTGGGGGATCCTGCCGGCATTAACCAGGCCTGGACCACCGGTGTTGATTTTACCTATCAGACTTCTTCTTTTGGATCTGGTAAGAACTTCCTGGTTGGTGGCTGGGGCATGCTTACTAATCGCGAAGGACTGGAAGGTGACAAGTCCGCAGTTGGAATAAAAATTGATTATCCCAACGATCTTTGGGACTGGTTTTTACAATACAGGCGAATTGGAGATGCTTTTGATCCTTCTATGGGGTTCAGCCAACGCAAAGCTTTCAACAGTTATTCAGGAAAAGTGAATTACATGCCCCGACCTG
>CBDUPM010000406.1:0-3383 GCA_965369105.1 uncultured Bacteroidales bacterium
ATTTTAACAGTTCCATTAATATATTTAAATATTCAAAACCCCTGTTTTTTACATTCAAAAGTCTTTTTAAATTCATAAAAATTATGAGAATGAAATATTTGTTTTTTACCTGCGGAATGTTGATCAGTTTTTTACTGAATGCGCAAAGTTTTGAGAAAAACTTTATTGATCAGAATTATATTGAGGTCACCGGAAAATCTGAAATGCTTGTAGTCCCTGATTTAATTTATTTACACATTATGCTGAAGGTAGAGGATGAAAAGAATAAAGTATCGGTTCAGACTCTCGAGAAAAGAATGATGAAAGTATTGGAGGAAATCGGTTTGGATATTGAAAAAGATGTTTCCATAAGCGATATCTCCAGTAATTTCAAAAATTATATTCTTAGTCGGGATGATGTTGTCCTTTCAAAACAATACCAGGTGGTGGTCAGGGATGGTTTAACCGCAAGCAAGGTATATATCGGATTGGAAAAAGAAGGAATATCCAATATTTCCATTGCTAAACTGGATCACAGTAATATAATCCACTTAAGGAAAGAAGTAAAAATCAAGGCAATTCAGGCGGCAAAAGAAAAAGCCACTTTTCTTGCTGAGGCCATAGACCAGAGTACAGGAAAAGCCATTTTTATTCAGGAACAAAATAATTATATGGCTCCCTACCGGACGGCCAACATGATGATGAGCAGAAACGCGGTGGATGATGAAACAGAATTCCTGGATATTGACTTTGAGAAAATTAAGCTGGAATATTCTATATTTTGCCGCTTTAAATTATTGGATTAAAGTAAAAACTATACAGAAATCCATGATATTTTTCATGAAGCAGGATTTTCCTTCCTTTTTTATAACATCTGTTTGGTTTCCCCCTTTTTTCTAAATTTGAGTCACTAAAATTCATGGAATGCAAAAACTAGTTTTATTGGGTGATGAGGCAATTGCCCAGGGTGCCATCGATTCAGGTTTATCAGGTGTCTATGCTTATCCGGGTACGCCCTCAACTGAAATAACAGAATATATCCAGGCCTCTGCACAAGCCAGGGAAGAAGGGATACGGTCCGATTGGTCGGCTAATGAAAAAACCGCCATGGAAGCAGGCTTAGGAATGGCATATGCAGGGAAAAGAGCCCTTGTTTGTATGAAACATGTAGGACTGAATGTTGCTGCCGATGCCTTTATCAATTCAGCTTTAACCGGGATAAACGGGGGACTGATTATAGCCGTTGCCGACGATCCGGGAATGCACTCCTCCCAGAACGAGCAGGATTCGCGTTTTTATGGCAAATTTGCCATGATTCCCGTATTTGAGCCTTCCAGCCAGCAGGAAGCTTATGATATGATGGCCAATGCTTTTGATACTTCAGAAAAGTATAAAATCCCGGTTTTATTGAGAATTACCACCCGGATGGCACATTCCAGGGCTGTGGTCCGGACAAAGGCTAAAATTCCCCAGAATGAATTAAAAATACCGGAAGACCTTATGCAGTTTATTCTTCTTCCATCCCTTGCCAGGAAGAAATATAAAGGACTTTTAAGGGATCAGGATGATTTTCTGCAAGAATCGGAAAAATCGGCCTACAATAAATATCAGGACGGCCAGGATAAAAAGCTGGGAGTAATTGCATGCGGTCTTGCCTTTAACTATTATATGGAAAATGCCATAGAGGCAAATCTCGATTATCCGGTCGTAAAAATCAGCCAGTATCCTGCACCTGTATCGATGATAAAAAAGCTGGTGGCAGAAACGGATGAAATCCTTATTCTTGAAGAAGGATATCCTGTATTGGAAGAGTCATTACGTGGATTTTTTAATTTACCCTATAAGATAAAAGGAAGAATGGATGGCTGTCTGCCAAAGGATGGTGAACTAAATCCGAACCTGGTTGCCAATGCCCTCGGTTTAAAAGCAGAAAAGGGTCCCGGGATTCCGGATCTTGTTTCTCCCAGGCCACCTGCGCTTTGCAAAGGTTGCAGTCATGCCGATGTTTATTATGCCTTGAATGAAGCCCTGGAAGAGTATGGAAAGGGCAGGGTATTTTCTGATATAGGATGTTATACTTTGGGTGCACTGCCCCCTTTTGATGCCATTAACAGCTGCGTGGATATGGGAGCCTCCATAACCATGGCAAAAGGAGCTTCCGATGCGGGATTGAAGCCATCGGTTGCAGTAATCGGGGATTCCACCTTTACCCATTCGGGAATTACCGGTCTCCTGGATGCGGTTATTGAACAGTCCCCTTTAACGGTAATAATTTCGGATAATTCCACCACCGGAATGACAGGGGGACAAAAATCTTCGGCTACCGGGAGAATTGAAAAAATATGCGCCGGCATTGGAGTTGAAGAAAATCATATTATTGTCCTGGATCCCCTGAAAAAGTATCATGACAAAAACGTTGAAATTTTAAAACAGGAATTGAAATTCGAAGGAGTATCTGTGATAATAGCCCAGAGGGAATGTATTCAGACTGCCCTGCGCAGAAAAAGGTCTTCCTAGAGAAGAGGCCGCAGAAAATTCCTTTAAAAACTTTGAAATCCATTTGTATATAAGTATCTAAATAAACTAAAAACAAATATGAAATCTGATATAATAATTGCAGGTGTCGGTGGACAGGGAATTCTTTCCATTGCAGCAGTCATAGGGATGTCAGCTCTTTCAGAGGAACTTCATGTAAAACAGGCTGAAGTCCATGGAATGAGCCAGAGGGGAGGGGCGGTTCAGTCTCACCTGAGACTTTCTTCCACACCGGTTTTATCAGATCTGATACCCGAAGGGAAAGCGGATATGATAATCTCAGTGGAACCCATGGAATCGCTCCGTTATGTCTCATTTCTTTCCCCTGATGGATGGCTGATTACCAATTCGGCCAGTTTTATAAACATTCCGGATTATCCCGAAGCCGGAAAGCTTGAAACAGCCATAAGAGAAATGAAAAATCATATTATTATCGATGCAGATAAAATAGCCCGGGAGCTGGGAAGCGTTAAGGCTTCCAATATGGTTATTTTAGGTGCAGCATCCATTTATATTGATATTGAGGAAAAAAGTTTTCACAAGGGAATTTCTGCATTATTCGCCAGAAAAGGAGAAAAAATTGTGGAATTGAATAAGAAAGCTTTCAAAAATGGCAGGCTTGCTGCCAAAGATTTCTTAAATTAGTCGATAACTGATTTATATTGGAAGTCTGAACTAAATATTTGAAATATGTTTTCAGAAAAAGACAAGCAATTACTTAAGAAAAAGGGCATAAACCAGGAAAGCATTGATCAACAATTGAAGTCCTTTAAAAACGGGATTGATTTTGTTAATTTACAAGCAGCAGTTACTCCTGAAAACGGTATTTGTATGCCGGATGAGGAAAAAATTAATTTTTTCAGTGGAAG
>CBDUPM010000407.1:0-3373 GCA_965369105.1 uncultured Bacteroidales bacterium
TTAGTACCTGTAGAATCCGGATCAGTGCCGTTGCATTCCTCTGCTTCATAACCAAAATAAAAAACGGCATTTTCTGCTTCAAAAGCTTTTTTTATGCAATGATTGGCTGTGTAAATATAGGCTCGTCCATCTTGCATCGTAGTGTTAATTAAAGTACCTGTGCACAGGTCTGTTAAATAAGGGGTTCTTTTAAAAACTATCCTGCAGACAGACCTTTTTATCGTTTGCCATTCTGCTCCCTCCGGGCAATTTATATCAATTTCACAATCACCCGAATCGCCGAAGTATTGATCTTTTTTACCTCCTTTACCCGTGATATCAACAATTGCGTGGGTGATACTTCCCAGGTTTAAAATACCATAATCCTTACCCGGATCAACCTGTAATTCAATAATAATTTTATCACCCGGTACAAAAGCAGTAGGCAGATTACCCGCTGTTTTGTTGTTTTTTTCAGTAAAACCACCCAGGACTATCTTTTTTTCAGGGTCGTATAAAAAGAGCCTTGAGCCTGCCTTCAATTTAAACTGATCAAATTCCAGGCTAAGGGCAAGGGCATTTTCCGACTTTATTTCCTGCCTCCATAACCGGGTCCCGTCCTTCAATTGTTTCCATTCACCTGTATTTTCCGGATTCATATTTACCAGGTGATTTATTCCAATGTTAAGGGGTTTCTTTCCGTAAATAAGGTCGTCCTCTGTAATTTTTCTTTGCATCTTTTGGAGGATGTCATCATAAGGCACAAGGTAAAAACCTGCAGATTTCAATCCGGAAGGCCATCTGGGCTGACCGCCATGAGAAACCTGTCCGGGAAGAAATGTCCAATTCGCAAACAGAAATGCTATTAAGAATAATCTTTTCAAACTATAATTTTTTACTAAAATACCTTAAAACATTTATTATCCCGGAAATAATTTTAAAAAATTATTGTTAATAAATTTACTATCCAAAGTAACTTCCATCCTTTTAAAATAGGGGGCCAGGAAGATGACTCCAGTATTCCGGGATTAGTTGCCACCCCCTCACCAAGCACCAAAAATGCCTCCATTATTTTAATCCTCCATTCCCGGATCCCCAACGCAATGTGGATACAGGGAAAATAAATTAAGCAGATAATCAACACTTTAGCATTTTATTTATCTACCGAAGTATACGAAGTGGAGCACATCAGCACATTCTCTTAGCCCCTAACCCTCTTACTACTATTCCTGCAATTCCCCGAAAATATTGTCTACACAAACGTATTGCGGGGTATTGATTCCATATATTCCTTTATCGGATGAATCAAAGGAAAGCACCATATACTTTATGTAGCCGATTGCCGATAAATCAAGATCTGACCATGCATTGGCAATATAGTCTTCCGCGTTATTATCGAAACGGTAATCCGCTAAATTTAATTCCCCGTTTCCTATTATCCGGCCACTCTCATCATAGCAATCTATGTAAAGGCTAAAGTAGTCCAATTCATCTCCGGAGCCACCTCCGAATTGCTTGGCGAAATCATCTCCTTCTAGCATAGAATAATAAGCATAAGTGCTGTTGCAAAAGGAGATATTCGTTACTTTTTCAGGAACCAGGAAAGTCAGGGTGTCGGAAGTCCATGTATGAAAAACAGCATAATTTTTTGAACCGGAAGCACCCCCTCCGGATATTGAACTGTACTGGTTTTGCCAGCCTCTTGTGTTTGTATCGGTATGATTTGAGATACTGAATCCGAGCCAGGATTGGTATTCCGGATCAAAACTGTTGCTGAAAACCACATTGCCAATCGTGAAATCTCCACTCAGGTCGGAACCGTTATAAAATCCGCTTTCATCCAGGCTGAAGCTTTCAAATGTGATTTTGTCGGTACTGACCTTTTCTTTTTCACAGGAAGTGATTAATATTCCTGCTGCTGCAAATGCAATAAAAACTAATTTTTTTTTCATTAAAATAAGTATTAAAGTGTTCATGAATAATGATTTGCAGCCAATAATTATCTCTGGGGATAGAAAAAAGTTTTCTGAGCTTCATTTCCCGAAAGCATAGCTTACTGACTTAACCGGCAGGTCTTCTGACTTACTCTATTTTCCGGAAACCTTCCCATTACTTTTTAAAGAAACAGTGGCTTTTTTTAATTCCGGGTTTTTCAGAGATTACAGCAGCGGGTACTGTTGCCGAATATCCATATTTATCCTACACATATGGGTCACAGCATTCCCTCTTAGTTCTCAAATTAATATTTTTCGAAAACCGGCTGTCCAAAAGTAGATAATATTTTGAAAGGAGTCTTGCATCGGATAATTTTTTTTCAAGAATTTATAAAAATCCTTGTCTGGCAATTCTCCTCATTCTGAGCTTTGGATTTATCCTGAAATAAAATTTTAAGCCCGTTTTTAAAAGATCAATTTTTAAGTAATTTTATGCAAATTTAATTTCAACAGGATGAATCAGATGGAAGCAAAGGAAAGGATTGAAAAATTGAGGAATGAACTTAATGATCATAACTACAAATATTACGTTTTATCCCAGCCCAGTATTTCCGATTATGAATTTGATCAATTATTGAAAGAATTAGCCGGTCTGGAGGAAAAATTCCCTGAGTTTAGAGATGAAAACAGTCCCACACAAAGAGTGGGAAATGACTTAAACATCCAATTTGATTCATTTCCACATAAATATCCTATGCTTTCATTAGGGAACACCTACTCAAGGGATGAACTCGAGGAATTCGATCAGAGAGTCAGGAAAGTAATTGAAGATGATTTTGAGTACGTCCTGGAGCTCAAATATGACGGGGTTGCAATAAGTCTTAATTATAAAAACGGAAAATTAACACAGGCTTTAACCCGCGGCGATGGTGTTAAGGGGGATGATGTCACAAGGAATGTCCGGACCATAAAAAGTATTCCCCTTGTCCTTCAGGGTAATGATTTTCCTGAGGAATTCGAAATACGGGGTGAAATATTTATGACCCGTGAAGGTTTTAAGAAAATGAATCAGACCAGGGCAGAAGCCGGAGAAATGATTTTTGCGAATCCCCGCAATGCTACCTCGGGAACTTTAAAAATGCAAAATTCATCAGTTGTGGCCAACCGCCCCCTGGATTGCTACCTTTACTATCTGCCTGGCGACAATTTACCATTCGACAGTCATTACGAGAATCTGCTAAAATCGAGAGATTGGGGTTTTAAGGTACCGGAAGAATACACAAAGAAGGCAAACTCTCTGGATGAGATAATGGAGTATATAGATTTTTGGGAAAAAGAACGAAAGAAGCTGGATTTTGAGATTGACGGCATTGTAATAAAAATAAATTCAATAAAACAGCAGAAATTACTTGGCTTTACTGCAAAAACTCCCCGTTGGGCAATTTCATATAAATATAAAG
>CBDUPM010000408.1:0-3371 GCA_965369105.1 uncultured Bacteroidales bacterium
CTTAAGTTTTCAATGCGAATATTCCCGATTTCTTTTAAACCGCTATTCTTAATTTTTCAAAGCCCATTGGGTTGAATTCAGTGAGAATGCTAATCCTAAAAATTAAAGATTTTATGGGAGTAATGTATATATCTAAAAATTCAGCCCTAATTCATGCCTTTCAAATTAAATAAATCAAAAAAATATTTAACTTTGCTGCCCAAATTATAAATCATTCAGGTTCTTTTAATGATAAGCAGAAGGCTTCTTAGGATTAAGGTACTCCAGGTTTTATATGCATATTATAAATCTGACAACAGTGATTTGAAAAAATCTGAAAGTGAATTATTTTTTAGCATAAACAAGGCTTTTGAATTATATCACCTTCTGCTTTTGCTGATTATTGATGTATCTGATTATGCGGAGTCGAGAATTGACCTTGCAAGGAACAAACGAATTCCGACATACGAAGATTTAAACCCAAATACCAGGTTTATTGACAATCAAATTATTTCTCAATTAAGAACAAATCCTGATTTAATAAAATATTGTCAAAACAATAAAATCAACTGGGTTAACTATCCGGAATTTGTTAAGGAAATTTTTAATTCAGTTATAGAAAGCAGTTTTTATAAGGATTATATGATTTCCAAGGTTCAGGATTACTCCGAAGATAAAAAACTGATCATAAAAATCCTTAACGATATTATTCTACCGAATGAATCCCTTTCACAAATTTTAGAGGATAAAAGCATTTATTGGAATGATGATCTGGACTTTGTTATGACGATGGTGGTTAAAACCATTAAGAGGATGAAAGAATCGGATACGGAAGGTTTTAAACTTCCGGAGATTTTTAAAAACGAAGAAGATCGTGATTTTGTTCTGAAATTATTCAGAAAATCTCTGATTCACAGAGAACGGTCATTAAAACTTATAGAAGAGAAAGCCAGTAACTGGGACCTTGACAGGATAGCATTTATGGATATTCTGATCATGCAAATGGCTATCGCAGAATTAATCGAATTTAGTTCTATCCCTACTAAAGTGACGCTCAACGAATTCCTGGAAATAGCCAAGTACTACAGTACCGAGAAAAGTAATAGTTTTATCAATGGGGTACTGGATAAGATTATGCAGAAATTGAAAGAAGATAAATCCATTAAAAAAACCGGAAGAGGATTAATTGGTGAAGTATGAAAACAAACAGTCGTAGCATAATATTTGTTTTTGCGTTTCTTTTAAGCTTGGTGTCATTTAATGGATGTGCTGATTCTCAAAAGGATACAAATGAGAAGCAGGAAAAGCAAAATATTGACCCGGAAGCCTTACCGGAGATTAGTTTTAAAGATCCGGAACATGATTTCGGAAAAGTAACAGAAGGTGAAAAGGTAGGATGGTTTTTTTATTTTACAAATACCGGTGGACAGGATTTAATCATACAGAATGTAACCTCCTCCTGTGGATGTACTATTCCTGATTACAGCCGGGAACCGGTTCCGCCGGGAGGAGAAGGAAGCATAAAAGTCCTTTATAACAGCCTGGGAAGAAATGGTTTTGATACCAAATATGTCAATGTTGTTTCAAATGCCAAAAATTCGAATATACGTCTTAAACTTGAAGTCGAAATAATTAAAAAGTCAAACTTATAAATTTAAACAGAAATGAATCTACTTAGTATTATTTTACAAGCACCCGCAGGAAATCAACCTAATGCCCTGACATCCCTTTTGCCACTGCTTCTTATTATCGTGGTCTTCTATTTCTTTATGATTCGCCCACAGGTGAAAAAACAAAAAGAATTAAAAACATACCGTAGCAGCATCCAAAAAGGTGAGAAAATTATTACCACCGGAGGAATTTACGGTAAAGTTACCGATGTAAAAGACCAAACGGTTACCGTTGAGATCGCGGATAATGTCAGAATTAAAATTGATAAAAATGCCGTTCTGAAAGATTCTGCTGATGTTGCTGCTCAGCAAAAATAAAGAACAAAAGAAAAACCTATCAAAGCTGTCCCAATTTTGAGACAGCTTTTTTTTTGAAATGATGAAATTTCATTCATCAATTTATACCTTCTATCTTGCTTCTATATGGATCACTCAAAAAAATTCCCGATTATTTAGTACTTTCGTATTATAATTCAGATCTATGGACACTGGTTTTTTAAACAGATTTAGTCGGTTTCTGTCAAGGGAAAAATTAGCCTTCAGAAAAAAAGCCCTTGTGTTTAGCTTTTTCCTGGCTTTGTCGGTTATTATATGGATGATGAATGCGCTAGGGAAAAATTACACTTCTGAAATAGATTATCCCGTTCGGTTTAAAAACTATCCTGAAAATAAGACCTTAATAGGAGAGTTGCCCTCCAGTTTAAAACTAAGGGTTTCAGCCCATGGCTATACCTTACTTCAGCACCGGATAAGTTCCAGATACATACCTATTGTATTCAATGTCAGGTCTTTTACCCTGAGCAGAATGCCAGAGGTGGATTCATCTTTTTATTTTCTTGAAACCCGGTTTGTTCATGATTATATTTCCAAAGAGCTGGATTCAGAGTTTGAAATTCTGGATGTAAAACCTGACACCCTGATCTTCCCTTTCGCTCTGGTGGTTTCAAAGAAAATCCCTGTTTTTGCAGATATTATTTATGAATTGGATAAACAGCTTATTCTGAAAGAATTACCAGTCCTACAACCAGATTCCATAATGGTTTCCGGTCCGGATTATATTTTGGATACCCTCCAATTGGTGTTAACCAAAAAAATGAATCTGGGCAGAATCAAAAGTTCTACTGATAAAAAACTTGAAATGAAACCTTTGAATCATGTTAGCTTTTCAGATGAAAAAATTGATATTCAATTTACAATTGAAAAATATACAGAGAAAACACTCAGCGTGCCTATTACTGTAAACAACCTGCCCGATTCCATTGAGATGCAAATTTTCCCGAGAAAAATTCAACTAACCTGCCAGGTGGGCCTGAGTAATTTTGATCCCCTGCAATCGGGAATGTTTAGTGCCTATGTCGACTATAATGATTTTCTGCCGGGAATTACGAGATTACCTGTAAGTATAGGAGAGCAGCCTAATTTTGTAAGAGCCATTAGATACAAACCCAAAACCGTTGAATTTCTTATCGATGAATAATGCTTAAAATTGGATTAACTGGCGGAATAGGTTCGGGAAAATCAACCATAGCCCAAATTTTTGAAAAACTGGGGATAAAGGTTTATTATGCCGATACCCGGGCTAAAGAACTTATGGAGGATAATTTGGAACTGGTGCATGAAATCAAAAAGCTCTTAGGGGAAGCCAGCTACCAGTCGGGAAAGCTTGACAGAAAATATATTTCAAATAAAGTGTTTATTAATAAAGCTTTATTAGAAAAGCTA
>CBDUPM010000409.1:0-3365 GCA_965369105.1 uncultured Bacteroidales bacterium
ACAGAGTCTTCCGTGTAACCCAGGATTCCTTTCAACGCACCTTCTGAAGCTGATTTCATAGCGGCTTTTACAGTTTCGTAACTGGCTGGTTTTTCCAAACGAACCGTCAGGTCAACAACAGAGACGTTCAGTGTAGGAACACGGAATGCCATACCGGTGAGTTTACCATTCAATTCAGGAATAACTTTTCCAACTGCTTTAGCTGCACCTGTTGATGAAGGAATAATATTACCAGCAGCTGCACGTCCGCCTCTCCAGTCTTTTTTCGATGGGCCGTCAACTGTTTTTTGTGTGGCTGTAGTTGCGTGAACCGTAGTCATCAATCCTTCAACAATCCCAAACTCGTCGTTTAAGACTTTTGCTACAGGAGCAAGACAGTTAGTTGTACAGGAAGCATTGGAAACAAATTTCATGTCTGCAGTATAGCTTTTATGGTTGACTCCCATAACAAACATAGGTGTGTCATCTTTGGAAGGAGCTGACATAACCACTCTTTTCGCGCCTGCCTGAATGTGACCTTCAACTTTTTCTTTAGTGAGGAATAATCCGGTACATTCAATTACATATTCTGCTCCTACTTCATTCCACTTTAAGTTTGCCGGATTAGGCTCAGCCGTAACGCGGATTTCCTTTCCGTTTACAACGAGTTTATCTCCTTTAATCTCAACTTTTCCGTCAAAACGACCATGAACTGTGTCATAGTTCAGCATATATGCAATATAATCAAGATCAATAAGGTCATTGATTCCAACAATTTCCATATCGTTTCTTTTCATTGCAGCTCTGAATGCCAATCTTCCGATTCTGCCGAAACCGTTAATTCCAACTTTAATTTTAGACATAGTGATAAATATTAATGTATTTTATTATAAAAGTTTAAGTACTTACTGTTTTTCTGATAACGGGACTGCAAACTTAGACATAAAAATTAAATCCAACAAAAAATTGACAGCCTGAAAGGTTAAGAGTATATTAATTTTTTATTTCTAAAACTGACAACTGTTTTTTTCGATATAGTTTAAGAGGAAAAAAGCACTTTTGTAAGACTTTCGGATAAAGATATTATGTCCTTATTATTGATGATAAATGAAAAAACCATATCCCAAAAAATCAGGATATGGTTTTCATTTTTTCTTATTTAAATGGTTTACAGTCTGTCGATACAATTCAGATCATCAAAGGCAATTTTCAACCTTTCAACCATTGCTTTTTCTCCTTCCCTTAACCATACCCTTGGGTCATATTTCTTTTTATTTGGCTTATCTTCTCCTTCAGGATTTCCAATTTGCCCTTGCAGATATGCCCGGTTGGCAGCCTCATAAGCTCTTACGCCATCCCAGAATGCCCATTGAGTATCGGTATCAATGTTCATTTTAATCACTCCATAACCTATGGCTTCCCTGATTTCTTCAGTTGATGAGCCAGATCCGCCATGGAAAACGAAAAATACTGGTTTTTCTTTTGTGGAATGCTTTTCCTGTATAAATTTTTGAGATTTATCGAGGATTTTTGGTGTAAGTTTAACATTTCCGGGTTTATATACACCGTGAACATTCCCAAAGGAAGCGGCAATTGTGAAGTTGGGAGAAATTTTACTTAATTCCTCGTAAGCATAAGCAACTTCTTCCGGCTGTGTGTAAAGAAGTGAATTATCAATATCTGTATTGTCCACACCGTCTTCCTCACCTCCCGTAACACCTAATTCAATTTCCAGGGTCATTCCTATTTTCGACATTCTGGTCAGGTATTTTTTACATATCTCAATATTCTCTTCGAGCGGTTCTTCTGAAAGATCTAACATATGAGAGCTGAATAATGGTTTTCCATATTGCTTATAATGTTTTTCACCTGCATCCAGTAATCCGTCAATCCAGGGTAATAGTTTTTTTGCAGCATGATCGGTATGAAGAACTACCGGAATCCCATATAATTCTGACATCATATGAACATGTTTCGCTCCTGATACAGCACCGGCTATGGCAGCTTTTTCGTTTTCATTTGAAATTCCTTTTCCCGCGTAAAATATAGCACCTCCGTTTGAAAACTGGATCATTACCGGTGAATTCACCAATCTGGCAGCTTCCAATACTCCATTCAGACTGTTTGTGCTTACAACATTCACAGCAGGCATGGCAAACTGGTTGTTTTTAGCTATTTCCAATACTTTTCGTAAATCTTCGCCGGTCAAAACCCCGGGTTTTACATGATCAAGAATTTTTTGAGACATGATTTATTTTTTTACAGTTACTATTAAAACGTTAAATTTTGCGCAAATTTAAGAATAAATAGAAGAATTATTCTACGATTTGGTATTAATTTCATGTTAAGGCTGGAAACTTCCCAGCTAAGTCGGAATGGCTGATTTTTGTTTTTTAGTTTTTCGATTGGCTTTTGGCTTTTTCAGAATCAAAGCCTGGTATTCAGTATTATAAGTCCGGTAAATATCTCATTGTCAATGGTATATTACTGATTGCCAACCTTCTCGTATTGAGTTTTGCATTGCCTTGCCTGGCATTTTAGTACATTAGACCACGCATAATCCCTGACTTTTCCAAGGATGGAAATAGCTAATAATTGTCATATCGTCTTGTAGCTTTCTAAAACGGATATCCTATCCCGAGGTTAAAGACAAAATCCTCTCTTTCGAGTTTGCGGTTGCCAATGATCCATTTATCTCCATCCGAGAGTGCCGGATCCCTGACTTTTATCCCTAAGTCGATGCGGAAAACAAAAAAGTTAAAATCAAAGCGGGTACCAAAACCTGTTCCAACCGCAATATCTTTATAGAATTCATTATCAAACAATGCTCCTTCTCTTTCATCATTGGAATTAATAGCCCATATATTTCCTGCATCTACAAACAGGGCTCCTTCCAGCAACCAGAAAAGTTTAAAACGATATTCAATATTGGCTTCAAGTTTAATATCACCGGTTATATTTGGGAAAAAATCGGTTGATGGTTCATCGTATGATCCCGGACCAAGGTTCCTGGGTTGCCAGGCACGTATGCTGTTCGCTCCCCCGGAAAAATATTTCTTTTCAAAAGGTAGGGCTGTAGAATTGTTATAGGGTAATCCGGCCCCTGCAAATATTCTGTAAACTAAACTATTATTTTGATTCAGGTTATTGTAAAATCGAAAATCAATATCACCCAGGATATATTGTGCATATTCAAGATTAAAGAGTTCATAATTCCCGCTTTCGGAAGGGACTGCATTGGATAAATCATAACCCAGGGCAAGCAGATTTCCGGCCGATTCAATATTAAATCTTACATAAAAAAAGTCAGATTTTTTACGAATATTTTGATTATTAAAAATTAGACTGTAATTACGTACCGTAACCAGGTGGGGCTGAAAAGAATA
>CBDUPM010000410.1:0-3359 GCA_965369105.1 uncultured Bacteroidales bacterium
AGGGTATCAGCAAATACAATACGTTCGTGTAATGGCCTCCGGTCTGAAATAAATATTTCCGCATTAAAGGAATTTCCGGGACCTGTTATGATATAATTAGCCTCCATAACATCGGCAATTGTCAAATCAGCTTTATTTAGAATTTGCTCCGCTTCCAAAAGTGCATCCATATAGTCGGCACTATCGGCAGGAAATAAAGTTGCACTTCTAAAATCCCCTTTGTTATAACCCACAACCGTGCTCAGAACCTTAGCTTTCTCGGTACTTATAATTTCA
This sequence comes from uncultured Bacteroidales bacterium, assembly GCA_965369105.1. GTDB lineage: Bacteria > Bacteroidota > Bacteroidia > Bacteroidales > JAGLSB01. The sequence continues at coordinate 277 of CBDUPM010000410.1, forward strand.
CTTAACTCCGATTTGTATTCTTCCAGGGTTTTGAGAACAACAACATCTTCCGAATCTGCATCACAAGAACTAAAACCAATGCCCATTAAAACAAAAAATGAGAATAGAAGAACAGGTATATTATTAATTATTGATTTCATAATCTTAGTTTTTGAATTAATATCCATCATTTTGAATAATTTTCATTTCATTATTGGTATCTATTTCTGATTGAGGAATAGGCAATAACAATCGATTATTATTGTAATTCGAAATATCCGGAACAGGCAATGGATTGAAAGCAGAATAAAGAATGGAATCGGTTTCAAATGTATGTTTCCGAAGGATATCCATTGCCTTGTTTTCGTCGTTATAAGATTTATTCATTCGGAGAAGATCAAACCAACGGTGATTTTCAAAAGCCAGTTCCAGTCTTCTTTCATGATAGACAGAATCCAGGGCCATCTGCTTTGAAGTAAATGCCGGTCGGTCCAAAATACCCACCCTGCTTCTTATTTTATTCACTTCATTATGGGCTATTCCAAAGTTTCCATCCTGGGCTAAAATTTCAGCATACAGCAGAACTATATCGGCATAACGTAATATAATCCAATCGTTTTCGGCATTTTGAGCCTGGCTTATATTATCATCCACATACTTGGTTATATACTGATACTGACGGGTCGGAGACCTGACAAAAACATCAAAACTTGCTGCTTGCCTGGTATTCAGTGTATCGGCACTTAAAAGACTCATAATTTCCAAAGTCGGATTATTATTTCCATCAGGGGATCCCACCTTGAGAAAACGGTTGGCAGAACCTTCAGGAGCAAAGTATTCCCAGAATGGAGATCCTATTCCGGCGCTACCACCCAGATAACGAACAGCAAAAATAATTTCGTCATTCATTTCATTTTCAGTACTGAAAACATCTGCAAAATTATCTAAGAGTGAAAAACCACCTTCAAGCATAATTTCTTCCAGCAAAGGTTTAGCAAGAGCAAGGTTCTCCGTACCCCCTTTCATCATGTAAGACTTGGCGAGTAATCCTTTTGCGGCCCAGCTTGTAACCCTTCCGATATCACCCCCGGTAAACTCATCAGGAGCCATTTCGGCTGCGATTTTCAAATCCGGAATAATTATTTCATCATAAATTTCAGAAACCGGTGAACGTACAAGTGTCTTTGCTTCGGCAGGGCCGATTACTTTTGTGATTTTAAACATATCTCCAAAAAGATTTACCATTGTCAGGTAATGGTAAGCCCTGATAAATCTGAGTTCAGCCTCATACTGTGCTCTTTGGGTTTCAATTGTAATGTAGCTATTATCCAGAACTGAGGGTAAAACTGCATTTATATTGGATATGTTTTGGAAAGTATTATACCAGTAATCCAGTAATTCAGGTTCATCGGGTATTAGTGAAAAGTGTGCAAAACTGGTCAGGTATTGCCTGGTGGATGAACTTGAACCGGTTGAGGCAACACAGGTGTTGTCGCTTCTTAGTTCGGTATACATCCATTCAGCAGTCATTACCTGAGCTAATCCTGCATAACATCCTAATACCCCCTGGTTAATCCGGGTTGGAGTAACATAGAAATCAACCTGTGTTAAAACAGATTCCGGTTCATCTTTCAGAAAATCCTCACATCCGGTGAAGGAGAACATCAGAAATAATACGGCTGTTATAAATAATAATTGTTTCATTATATCAATTTTATTCTGTTAATCTAAAAAGTTATATCCACACCAACTGTAAATACCCTGTTAAGAGGGAACACACCACGCTGATAACCATCAATCAAAGGATTGCTGTATTTTCCGGATGTTGTTCGCGCCTCAGGATTTACTCCCCTGTAATCGGATGCCATAATATAAATCATGTTTTTTGCTGAGAAATAAGCTCTCAGATTACTTATCCTGAGGTAGTCAGCCATATTGCTGGGAAGGGTATAACCCAGAGTAAAATCCCTGAGGGAAGCATAAGATGCATCTTCAATAGGATAATCCGTTAGCAGGATTTGATTTCCTGGAGTAGTAGTGGAATAAACGGTATTTCCATCCCCTGGATACATGGGACTCACAAAACGATTGGCTGTATATGCCCGGTTCATTCTCAATTGTTCGTTATAGTAGATATTCCCGTTTATAAGTTGTCCTCCCTGTACTCCCTGGATTAAGAAAGTAAGGTCAAAGTTTTTATAATTGAAAGAATTGGTTATCCCCCATGTAAAATCAGGGAATGGACTGCCTAAAACAATCCTGTCTTCAGTATCAAGAGTATTATTTCCATCTGTATTGACTACCTTCAGTCCTCCTATGACGGGTTTAAACCTGGTCCAGGTGAAAAGCTCCCCATCTTCATTTGTTAAGGCAAGGGCTTCTTCCACCTCTTCAAAAGAGGTATAAACTCCGTCACTTTTATATCCGTAAAACTGGATAGCTTCCTGATCTACACTTGCCCGGTAAACCTCGGATCTTTCCCCGGTATTATCTTCCTTCTCTTTGTTTCCATAATTCAGCAGGGTATTCTTGTTTGCCGAGAAGTTTGCTGTAGTGGTCCAGTTAAAATTCGTTTTACTAACTATAGTAGTTTTAAGTTCAAATTCAACCCCTTTATTATTCACCTTTCCTATATTATTCCAGAACGACTGGTGTCCGGTAATATACATAGCCGGCTGTCTTAACAATAACTGAATGGTATTTGAATTGTATAATTCCATCGACAGGATTATCCTGTTATTCAATAAACCAAGATCCAATCCAAAATTGGTTTCACCGAGCTGCTCCCAGGTGATTTCGGGATTCCCCAGGGAAACATCTGTAGAAGACATTCCGGTTACTAAACCTCCGTTTCCACTTCCGGTTACATAATCGATGGTACTTACCTGGCTCATATAGGAATACTGGGGAATATCATTATTTCCGGTAAGCCCGTAACTTGCCCTGACTTTCAGATTTGAAATGATGGGCGAATTTTCAAGAAAATCGTCTTCTGTCTCACCTGGGAAGCCAACTATGACATCCACTCCAATGCAAGCATGGGGCATGTGACGATTAATTATTTCAACTCGGTCCGAATAAAGGGATCGGCTGTACCTTCTTTT
>CBDUPM010000411.1:0-3354 GCA_965369105.1 uncultured Bacteroidales bacterium
ATTCCAGTAGACGACAGTTTCGTTGATGGAATCTCAGCTACCCCTAAAAAGAAAGCCTTAAGAGTAGTTTATTCTGCTAACGGTGAGGAATATACACTTACAGTTCCTGAAGGGAGAAGCTGTAGTTTTGCACAGGCAACTCCTGATTCCAGAATTATTCAAAATAATGATGAAGTTTTATGGATTACTCCTTATGCCGGAAAAATGACTTATACTACTTCTGCAGGTAAAACGGAAACTATTCGGGTAAAAACAGTGCCGGAGCCTGTCAAACTATCCGGTTCATGGGAAGTGAATTTCCCTGCCAGCAATGAACCACCAATAAACGATAAATTGGATAAACTGACCTCCTGGTCTTCGTCGTCCAATGAGGGAATACGGTATTTTTCCGGAACGGCAAGCTATAAAAAGCAGTTTGAATTATCGAAACAAGTACTGGATTCTGATAACTCTCTGGAACTTGATCTGGGTAGTGTTTTTGTGATTGCAGAAGTAATTCTGAATGGAAATAATCTTGGCGTATTGTGGAAAGCTCCATACCGGATAAATATCGATGATTTCGTAAAAGAGGGAGTAAATATTCTTGAGGTAAAAATTACCAATTTGTGGCCAAACAGATTGATTGGCGATGAACAACTAGCCCAGGACTTTGAAACCAGAGGGCCAAATGTAAAGCAATGGCCCGATTGGCTATTGAATAATTCAAAACGCCCAACGGAGCGTGTAAGTTTTGCGGCATACCAGCATTGGGATAAAGATTCCGCGTTACAAACTTCGGGTTTACTGGGGCCGGTTAAAATCAGATTTTCCAGGGTGATGGAGATCCATAGATTAAAATAAGGAAGCTAATAGGGTGAATAATTTTGGAGACAATAAATATATAAATGAGGAAGCAGAAGAATATAAGGGTTAATCAAAAATTGCAGGTAGATTAACTTTTTAGACAAGACTCAAAAGGAATTATTTTTTATAAGATGAAATATTTTTTAATCATAGCCAGCATTTTTCTGGTATGGAATGGAATGCAGGCTCAGGTAACACTTTCAACCGACTTTACCAGTGAGGAACTCAAAAAGGAGCCTCTTTATAACATATGGTCTGTTGCTAACCGGATAAGCCCGACAAACGGATCCAATGTGCGCCCCGACCTGAAAGTGAATCTGGTTCGGATGATTGGTGGTATAAAAAAAGTAGTGGACGGACAAAATGTGCCTGATTTGGATTATGACCCTTGTTATTACGATTCCATAAACAATATCTATGTCTACAACTGGGATCCTTTGATTTCAAGATTAGATAAGATCGTTAATTCGCCGGTAGAAATTCATCAAATAGTATTGGATCAGCCACCATGGGCATTTCAATATGGTTATACTTTTATTCCTGCCGGTACCCGCGATAGCATTCATTTTCGCGAGGACGAAAGAGTAACTCATTATGGTAATTCCCTGCCCCCGGCCGATAAAGTGGCTTATCATAATTTTATAAAAGCCTTAATGACAAAGCTGGTAGATACTTATGGGGAAGAATTAGTGTTGTCATGGCGCTTCAGGGTGGGTTCCGAAATTGAAACTCCCGACCATTGGAGAGGTACAGAGCAGGATTTTATTGAACATTTTGCCAATACGGAACAAGCAGTAAGGGCAATTTTACCCAATGCAAAAATTGGTGTGCATACGCGTATCCCCGGATTTTTATATAAAGATGGAACCGTTCTCAATTACAAAGGTCAGCCATTTAAGTCTTTTGTTAATGGAATAATAGAATACTCTTATGATAATAATATACAATATGATTTTTGGGGTATTTCAGACTATGTTCTTATAAACAATCCCGATTTCAAAGATATGAAGAACAAATACCAGAAGTTGTTTTCCAAACTTCTTGAACACCCGGAATGGAATGCAGATGCAAAGCTGGATTTAATGGAGTATTCTACTGTAACAACGATGGATGGAGCAGATGGTAAGGGTTTTATCACTTGCGAGACTTCACATAAAGAAATTGTAGAGCTGGGTTTTGCTCAACAGTTTTACAAAAATGCTGATAAGGGCCTGGAAAAAATTTACAGATGGGGAAACAGACCTAATAGTTCCGATCCGATTAATATTGAAGTCTTAAATACCATGAACGGTAAACTGAGGTATGAGACAGAATTGTCAGGTACACCCTTAGTTACGGGCAATGATCTTGATGCCATTTTTGGAAAAAAAGAAGGAAGTGAAGTATATGATGCCCTTGTTTACAATTTCAATGTAAATTCTCTTGATTACGTTCAGGAAGAAGATGTGGTTTTAAGTTTTGCGATTAATCAACCGGCGGGATCAGTATTCTATTATCGTAGCTTATCCTATGGAAAGGAAAACAACAAACTTCAGTCTTTTCTGGAGAATGAACCGGCTTCAGGCTGGGTAAAAGATGGCTTTGACCCAAAAGGTGATTATTCCCGGATACTGAATGAGAAAGGTCTTGCCGCTTTTAATTCCTACACCAATCCAAATCCGGCTGAGTTTAGCGGATGGAAAAGTGTAGTTAGCAACACCCGTACGGATGGTAAACCTGGTTCTGAGATTACTATCAGTACAAAGATCCCTTCTTTTGCTTTTCAGAAATTTGAATTTCGTCCACAGGAATCCTTTGTCAAACCTATCAGCCCAACAAAAGTAATATGGACATCTTCCGAAGATTTTAGTCCCTGGAAAGCCGTTTCTGCCGGAATGGAGGTTGTGACAGATGACGATAAATTGACTTTAAATTTTTCAGATGGCTTTGGATTTCCAATGGCCGCTATAACGGGCCTGAATATCAATTCAGATCTTTTCGACACCCTGAGGCTGGTCGTAAAAAATACTACAGAAAAAGCCTCAGTTCAAATGGCAGCCAATGTCCCGGAAACTGAATTCTCTACAGGCAGAAAACTTGTTACTCTGCCAAACGACGGGGAATTTCACAATGTAATTATCGACATCTCCGAGTGGGCTCTGTGGAATGGTAAAATTTCAGAATTCAAAATGTACAATAGTGTAAATTCAGGCAGTATTATAATTGATACCATGGAATTTATTTCATCTTCAACAAATACTACATATGCTGTTACACTTGAACTTGAAGGGAATGGAATTCTGAATTATGAAAGTGGAACATGCTTTGAAGGACAGGAATTTACACTGAATGCCATAGCTGAGGAAGGCTGGGGATTTGAAAGCTGGACGGGTGATATTACCTGTTCCGAAAATCCAGTTAATATAACCGTAAATTCTGATATGTCAATAAAAGCTGTTTTTAAGGAAATAGTTGAGTTGAACCTGGTATCTGAAAATGGTTTTGTGAAAAAAGTTCCTGATCAGATGGAAT
>CBDUPM010000412.1:0-3347 GCA_965369105.1 uncultured Bacteroidales bacterium
TAATTCATTTGAATTATACTTTGCTGCCTGTTATAACTAGATTTAATATTGAATTGGGATTCGGAGACCTTTCCGTTGCAGAGGTTTGCGCAAAACATAAGGTCAATCTCGATTTCTTTATAGAAATTACCAATTCCTTTGTTGATGATGATTATATTCCTCAAAAGGAATTAAATACTTTTCCTGTTAAGCTGATCGTTCAATATCTGCAAAAAACGCATGATTATTACCTGGATGAAAAAATCCCGGAGCTACATGAAATGATTGATGAATTATCCAGGACAGAATCCAAGCAAAAATCTGATAATGCAATAGAACTGATAAAGAATTTCTTTAAAGAATATAAAGATGAGCTCGAACACCATATTGAACGGGAAGAAAAAAGAGTTCAGCCATATGTTTTAAAGATTGAAGAAGCCTTCCTGAACAGGAATATCGATTCGGAGCTTTTGAAAAGTATAAAATCCTATTCCATAAATGATTTTGCCAAGGAACATGATAATGTTGAGGAAAAATTATATGATCTGAAAAATATCATTATAAAATACCTTCCCCCTATTGAAAATAAAGCGCTTTGTAATAAAATACTCATGGAATTGTTTCGCCTGGAAAAAGACCTGAATGCCCATGCTTTGCTGGAGGATAAGGTCTTAATTCCTAAAGTGGCAATAATGGAAGAGGAACTTTTGAAGAATAAGGACGCTTAAAATGGAAAGGATAAGTTTTATAGTCGTTGAAAAATCCTACCTGATCAGAAAAGGAATCGTTTCAATCATTAACCGGATTGATAAAGCTTTTGTGATTAAAGAATTGGAAAGTATTGAGCGGATTAATACGGAATTACAGGAGCACCAACCTGATTACCTTGTTTTAAACCCAAACCTGATTCCTCATAAGTCAGACCATTTGAATTTCCATCTTAATTACGATCTGGAAGAAAAAGGAATTGCATTGTTAACCGTTCCCCCTTACAGAAAAGGACTGCATGATAAATTCATTCTGCGAATTGATATCCATGAAACGAAAGAAAACATTATTAATAAGATCAAAAGTTTAATGGATTCTGATGAAGCTGAAATAAAAACGCAAAATTCTTCCGGGTTAAGCGATCGTGAAAAAACAATTCTGGCTGAGGTGGCCAGGGGATTGACCAATAAAGAAATTGCCGATAAGCTCTTTCTCTCTGCACATACAGTTATTACCCACAGAAAAAATATTACCAACAAGTTGGGTATCAAAACGATATCTGGTCTTACCATTTATGCGATTCTGAATAAACTTGTCGATTTAAATGAAACAGTAAAATAAAGGCATTATATTTGTAGTTCTAGATATCTAGATGTGTAAATATAAAACTACGATTATGAAAGCTTTTATGACTTTTTCCATATTATGTTTAAGTTGTATGTTGTTGTTTTCCCAATGTGAACAGCAAGAGGTTTTAACAGATGACTTAAAGGCTGAAACCCTAAGTGAATCTGAAATTGAAAGCCTGAAATACCTCAGGGAAGAAGAATTTCTGGCAGGAGATGTTTATGATCATTTTGCCGAAATTTATACGGTACCCATTTTTAAAAATATTGGCAGAAGTGAGGATATTCATACGGAAAAAGTGAGAGAACTTATAGAATTTTACGGGATTGAGGATCCTGCACAAAATCATGAAAGTGGTGAGTTTGTAAATCCTGAGCTACAGGAATTGTATAATTCTTTAGTGGAAAAGGGGGAATTATTATTAGATTCTGCAATTGTTGTTGGCTTAACCATTGAAGAAAAAGATATTCAGGATTTGAATGAAGCTCTGAATCATACGATAAATTCTGAAAATATCAGGGCGGTTTATGAGTTTTTACTGATGGGATCTCATCATCATCTGAAGGCGTTTTACTCTCATTCTGTAAACAGAAAAATCCCTTTTACCCCTCAGTATCTTTCTCAGGATGAATTTTCATCTGCATTAGATAATTAAAATTAAAAATTGTTTAACTGATTTTCATTAACTTTAGAATTATTGAAAATCTATTCAAGATGCCTGTCCCTAAAAGTTTCTTTCTTAAAAATATGATGTGTCGCTGTTGCGTAAGGTTTTTAGAGGAAAAACTTACCGCAAGCGGAATAAAAGTCCTGGAGATAAGTCTGGGCCAGGTAACCATAGACGCTTCCAAAGAAGAAAATATTCAGAAAACGATTGAAATTGCAGAAGACCTGGGTTTTGAAATCATTACCAAAAGGGACCTGGTTCTGATCGAACAGATAAAAATTGCGGTTATTGAATTAATACATCATTTAAATAATGCTAATTCCATCATTCGCAAATCTGATTACCTTGTTGAAAAACTGGGCATGAGTTATCAGCACCTTTCTAAAACTTTTTCCCAGCATGAGCCGCTTACACTTGAAAAGTATATCATTCTTCAAAAAATTGAAAAAATTAAAGAATTAATTGACGGTGATGAATATACAATGAGTGAAATTGCCTATTTAATGGATTATAGCAGTGTGCAGCATCTTTCTTCTCAATTTAAGCAGGTGACCGGGCTGAATCCGTCAGACTATAAAAAAAGTGACCGTTCCATGCGAAAATCTCTGGATGACATATATTCATAGGGTTTTTTACTGAATAAGGAATCCGAAAAACTTCCCCATGATCTGTGGTCCGGAGACCAAATTATATAAATTTTTTACAAAATTCTATGAAAATTCTTTGGTCGTTTTATTGCAGTTTTGTAAAGTGAAAATCTTATAAATTCATGATGTATGAAAATCAAAATGAATCTTGCCATTAGTGAATCAGGCTTTCTGTTTGATCCTTCCACCGGAGAGTCCTTTACTTTTAATCCAACCGGGCTTGAAATATTTAATTACATGAAGGAACAGAAAAGTATTGCCGAAATCACGGAAATCATTACGGAAAAGTATGATGTAAATGGTCATAATTTCGAACGGTTTTTCCTGGATTTTACCAGTATGTTAAAGCAATTTCAACTTATTGAAAATGAGTAAAAAAAATATTACTGTCGGGATTACCGGTCTGAACAATACTGATAATCCGGGGCCCGGGGTGCCGGTCATCAGGGGAATCCGTGAATCAAATGAATTTAATGTCCGGATTGTAGGACTGGCTTATGAAAATCTGGAGCCGGGTATTTATATGGAGAACTTTCTGGATAAAACCTATATGATTCCCTACCCTTCTGACGGAACCGAATCATTCCTTGAAAGAATCGAATTTATTCACTCCAGGGAAAAGCTGGACCTGATCATTCCAAATTTTGACGCTGAACTTTTCACTTTTATGAAAGCTTCAAAACGCCTGGAGGAATTGGGAATTAAAACCTTTCTTCCCA